>CAZCVC010000036.1:1643-9197 GCA_964502045.1 uncultured Planctomycetia bacterium
CTGCAGCTTTCGGGAGATTGGCGATGAATGTGGCTTGAACATACGCGGGGTCTCCCACGACGTTGAAGAGGGCCGTTCTATCGGCGGCAGAGAGAGCGCCGGTGGCGGCGATCGTGGTGCCGAAGAGTAAATTGAAGTTGGTGATGTTGGCAGCCACACCGCGAAGGGCTGTCAGTAAGCCTGCAGCTTTCGGGAGATTGGCGATGAATGTGGCTTGAACATACGCGGGGTCTCCGGCCGTATTGAACAACGATTCCCGGCTTGCCGCGGTGATGCTGCCGGCGACGCCCAAGATCGTGCCGAAGAGCGCATTGTAGTCGGTGAGCAGCGTCACGTTCGCGCGCATCACCGTCAAAAGGGATGCCGCTTTCGGCAGTGCAATCAAAAACGAGGCTTGAACGAACGCCGGATCGCCGGCCGTGTCAAAAAGACTCTGGCGGTCGGTGCCGGAAACGACGCCGGTCGTCGCCAGCGTGGTGCCGAAGAGTAGATTGTAGTTGCCCACGAGCGAAGGCGTCGCACGCATCGCGGTCAGCAAGTTCGCGGCCCTCGGCAGTGCAGTCAAAAAGTTGGCTTGGACGAAGTTCGGGTCGTTCGCGACGTTGTCTATGATCTGCTGGTCCGCGGCCGAAGGATTGCCCGTTGCCGGGATCGTCGTGCCGAACAGAAGGTTGAAAGCCGCAAGATTGGCGGAGCTCGTCTGCAGCGCTGTCAGCAGGCTGCTGCCCGGAGAATTCAAGCTCAGCAGGAAAGCCGCTTCGTCATAATTAGGGTCGCCCGTGATATTGAAGATCTTCGTGCGGTCCGCGGCCACCGGCGAACCTGTCGCCGCGAGAGTCGCGATGTAGATCGTATTGAAGCGGCCGCGCAGGAACGCATTGGCCTGCAGAGCGCGATAGAGACTCGCGCCTTTGGTCAGAACGTTCAAGAACGTGGCCTGCACGAAGTTGGGGTCCCCTGCCACGGCGAAGAGAGCATCGCGATTGGCGGCCGACGGTGAGCCGGTGGCGGCGATGGAGGTGGCGAACATCAGATTAAAGTCATTGCGGTTGGCAGTATTGGACTGAAGTGTCGAGTAAAGAGTCGCAGTTCTGGTCAGTACCGTCAGGAATGTCGCCTGCACGTAAGCCGGATCATTGGCGATGCCGTCCAAGATCGCTTGATCTGCGGCCGAAGGATTGCCGGTAGCCGGAATGGTCGTTCCAAAGAGAAGATTAAAATTATTTCTCTGCGTCGTGTTGGCTTGCAGGGCGGTCAGAAGCTGGAAACCCGGAGGATTCAGGCTCAGCAGGAATGCCGCTTCGTTATAGTTCGGGTCCCCAGTGATGCCGAAAATCGTCGTGCGGTCGGTGGTGCTCGGAGAGCCGGTCGCGGCGAGATTCGCGCTGTAGATCGTGTTGAAGCGGCCGCGAAGCGTCGCGTTGGCCTGAAGAGCGCGATACAAACTCGCACCTTTAGTTAGGACAGAAAGGAAACCCGCCTGGACAAAATTTGGGTCCCCTGCGACCGCGAAAAGCACAACGCGGTCGTTCGCCGAAGGAGAGCCCGTCGCCGCGATGGAAGTGGCGAACATCAGGTTGAAATCCGTCCGGTTCTGCGTATTGGACTGAAGCGCGCTGTAAAAGGGCGCTGTTTTGGCGAGCACGGTGAGGAAAGTCGCTTGGACGTAATTAGGATCGTTGGCCACGCCGTCAATGATCGCCTGATCGGCGGCCGAAGGATTGCCGGTGGCCGGGATGGTCGTGCCGAAGAGAAGGTTGAAAGCGTTTCTCTGGGAAGTATTGGCTTGAAGTGCGTTCAGAAGCTGGAAACCCGGAGGATTCAGGCTCAACAGGAACGCCGCCTCGTTGTAATTCGGATCACCGGTAATTCCAAAAATCGTCGTGCGGTCGGTGGCGTTCGGCGAACCCGTCGCCGCGAGATTCGCGCCATAGATCGTGTTGAAGCGGCCGCGAAGCGTGCTGTCGGCTTGAAGAGCGCGATAAAGGCTAGCTCCCTTCGTGAGGACTGACAGGAACGTGGCCTGAATGAAGTTGGGGTCTCCCGCTACGGCAAAGAGTGTGCCACGGTCGTTCACCGACGGAGAGCCGGTGGCGGCGATGGAGGTACCGAACATCAGATTGTAGTCGGTGCGGTTCTGGGTGTTCGATTGAAGGACCGAATAAAGAGTAGCTGTTTTCACCAGAACGTTGAGGAAGTTGGTTTGGTTGTAGTTCGGGTCGTTCGCGATGCCGTCCAGGATCGCCTGGTCCGCGGCGGAAGGATTGCCGGTCGCCGGGATCGTCGTTCCAAAGAGGAGGTTGAACGCGTTCCTCTGCGTCGTGTTGCCCTGGAGCGCGGTCAGCAGCTGAATGCCGGGGGGATTGAGGCTTAGCAAGAATGCCGCCTCGCTGTAGTTCGGGTCTCCGACGATACCGAAAATCGTCGTGCGGTCGGTCGCGGTCGGAGAACCTGTCGCCGCGAGATTCGCGCTGTAAATCGTGTTGAAGCGTCCGCGAAGCGTCGCGTTGGCTTGAAGAGCGCGATAAAGGCTAGCTCCCTTCGTGAGGACTGACAGGAATGTCGCCTGCACGAAGTTGGGATCACCTGCGACACCGAACAATACACCGCGGTCGGCGGCCGAAGGTGAACCAGTCGCCGCGACGGTCGTTCCAAAAAGAAGATTGAAGTCGGCGCGGTTTTGAGTCGAAGCCTGGAGCGCGGAATAGAGCGTGGACGTTTTGATCAGGACCGTCAGGAACGAAGCCTGGACGTAATTCGGGTCGTTGGCCACGCCGTCGAGTACCGCCTGGTCCGCAGCCGAAGGATCGCCGGTAGCCGGGATGGTAGTGCCGAAAATAAGATTGAATGCGTTCCGCTGTGACACATTGCTCTGAAGAGCGGTCAAGAGCTGAAGGCCCGGAGTATTGAGGCTCTGGAGGAAATTGGCTTCGCTGTAATTCGGATCGCCGACGATGCCGAAGATGGTCGTGCGGTCGTTGGCGTTCGGAGAACCGGTGGCCGGCAGAGTAGCGCCGTAGACCGTGTTGAAACGGCCGCGAAGCGACGAGCTGGCCTGCAACGCGCGATAGAGGCTCGCACCTTTTGTCAGCACGGAAAGGAAAGTGGCCTGGACGAAGTTGGGGTCGCCGGCGACGCCGAATAAAGTACCGCGGTCGATGACCGAAGGAGACCCGGTGGCGGAAATCGAAGAGCCGAAGATAAGATTGAAGTCCAAACGATTCTGCGTGGAGGCCTGCAGCGCCGAATAAAGGGCCGCGGTCCTGGTCATCACGGTCAGGAAAGTCGCCTGAACGTAGTTGGGGTCGTTGGCGATGGCATCGAGAACGGCCTGGTCGGCGGCGGACGGATCGCCTGTGGCCGGGATCGTGGTGCCGAATAAAAGGTTGAAAGCGTTTCTGTGAGTGGTGTTGGCTTGCAGGGCCGACAGCAGTTGTCCCGACGGAGTGTTCAAACCGTTCAGGAAAGTTTGTTCATCGTAATTCGGATCGCCGACAATGCCGAATATCGTCGTGCGGTCGGCTGCTGAGGGAGATCCGGACACCTGAAGATTCGCGCCGAAATTCTGATTGAAAGCGTTTCGCAGCTGCGTGCTCGCCTGAAGCGCGCGGTAGAGGCTGGTGGCTTTGGCGAGAACGTTCAAGAACGTCGCTTGAACGAAGTTCAGGTCCCCTGCCACGGAGAATAAAGTGCCGCGGTCCGCGACCGAAGGCGCTCCGGTCGAAGCGAGAGAAGTCCCAAAAAGGAGATTGTAGTCCGGACGGCCCTGATTGGAAGCTTGAAGCGCCGAGTAAAGATTTCCGGTTTTCACGAGCACGGCCAGGAAAGCCGCCTGCACGTAACCGCCGTCCGACACGACGTCGGCCATGATGTTGGCGGTCGCGATCGAAGTCAGAGGGCCCGACAGCGGAACCGAAGCGCCGAACAAAAGATTGAAGCTGTTCACGTTCGCCGTCGTCGACTGCAGAGCGGTGAACAGGCTCGCGATGTTGGGGAGATTGCTCAAGAGTTTGATCTTGTCCAACGCCGGGTCCGCGACCATGCCGAGCAGAAGATTGCCGTTGGTGGCGGAAGTAGACGCGCCAGTCTGAGGGATGGAGGCGCCGAATACGGTGTTGAACGCGGTGCGGTTCGCATTGTTCGCCTGAACGTCGTTGAAAAGTTCCGCTGCCAAGGGAAGGCGCGACGTGAAATCCGCCTGGACGTAAGACGCCCCGGAAACGATCTGCGTCAGCGTTCCCCTGTCGGCATCCGACAGAGGGCCCGTCGCGGCTAGATTCGTGCCAAAAAGGATGTTAACGAAACTGCGGTTGGATGCGTTTGACTGAAGCGCCGAATAAAGATTTCCGAGTTTCGGCAGGACGTTCAAAAATGCCGCCTGCGTATAACCGGGCGCGCCGATCGCGTTGAACAGAATGGTCCGGTCCGCGGCGCTCGGGGAGCCCGAAGAGGCCAGCGACGTGCCGTAAACCAAATTGAAGTGCGCGCGGTTGGTCGCGTTCGACTGCAGCGCCGTGTAAAGATTGAGAGCGCTCGAAAGCGAAGCCAAAAATTGTGCCTGGTTGAAGTTCACGGCGCCTGTGATGCCAAATAGTATTCCCCTGTCCGCCGCTGAAAGCTGCGTTTCGGGGGCCAGGTTCGTTCCGTAAAGAAGATTGATCGCCGTGAGCGCCGCCGCGTTATTCAACAGCGCCGTGTAAAGATTATCGGTCGCCGTCAGCTGGTTCGAGAAATCAACCTGTATATAGGAAGGATTGCCGGCCGTGTCGAACAGCGCTCCCCTGTCTTCCGTCAGCAGGTACGCAATGTATTCGAACGGATTCACGCGCCCGAGTGTGAAATTGACCCACGCGCTCGCCGCGTCCGCGCGTCCCGGAGTCGCGTGCGTGAGGCCGATGTCGGCGAATATCTGCGCGCCCGGAGAATCGGAAAAACGGTAAGCCAGCGTGCCGCCGAGCGCGATGCTGTGGCCCGGGTTCAGCGAAATGAAATGGTTCGCGCGCGCCTGATACGACGCGGAAAGCGCGGGATCGAGCGTCAAATAATAGCTAGCCAGCATCTGATAGATCGCGATCATCTGCTGAGTGCCTTCGACCCAGACCATGCCGGGGCGGCCGATGATCGTCGCGTTGAACGAATCGGAGAAATCGAAACCGATCGACGTCAGGATGTTGCCGCCGAAGCTTCCGTTCGACTGCACGGAAAAACGCTGTTCGATGTTGGACACGAGCGTCTCGGCGTCGATGCCGAAATCGTTTTCAAGGCTCGAGATGCCGAGCACGAGAAGCGCCCACGAGCTCGAATCGTAGCCTTCGAGATGGCTCCATTGGAAATTGGTCCCGACGAGCGATCCGCCGCGGCGGAAAATGCCCTTCGCCGGATCGTAAGCTTCGTTCTTGAGCCACAGCTTTACGAAATGGAATTCCGACGCGAACAGGTCGCGGTCCGTCGCGCTCGTGGCGCGTACACGCATCGTGTCCACCAGCTGATAATAATCAAAAATGTTCTCGACCGAATAAACGTAGCCGAAATCCGGATTCGTTCCGCTGCCGTACGGGCTCATCGCGACGGCACCGTGATAATGCGGCAGGCCGCTGATCCACTTCGTGATCGATGTCGCCAGCGCCAGGCCCTTGGCCCTTTCGGCCGCGGTCGCCGCCAGGCGTGAATACTGTTCGCTGAACATCGCTATCCAAGCGTTCTCTCCCATGCCCTTGCGGAATTCGGTCCTGTCGTTGGGCTTGTTCGGATCGACGTTGTAAACGGTCCAGAATCCGCTGAAGTTCTGCTCGGCCGCCCACTGCGCGTAATAAAAATCGAAGATTTTCTTCGCGGCGGCGAAATCGCCCGCCTGAATCAGCGCGAGGCCCGCGACGGCCTGGTCATAGGTGTATGCCTGCTCGTTGTTGTGCACTATGCCGCCGTTATCGTTCGTGATCAGCGCCGGATCATCCGGATAGCTCGTGACAAGTCCGTTCGGATTGTTCTGCATGCTGCTCAGGTAAAGACGTATCGCCGCGACATCGGCGGCCTGGGCCGGCGTCAGCGTCTGGGCCGTGCCGGTGTAGTTGGTGCCGAACAGGCGGTTGAACTGCTCGCGTTTGAAGCCGTTGTCTTTCAACAGATCGAGCAGCGCGGCGGCCTTCGGGAGAATGGTGAGATAGTTCGTTTGGTTGAAATTCGGATCGGCCGCGATATTGAAAAGCACGCCGCGGTCCGAAGCCGTCGGTACACCGCTGATGAGGATCTTCGTGCCGTAAAGTTTATTGAAAGCGTTGCGGTTGGCCGTATTCGCGCTTCCCTGAAGCGCGGTATAAAAGGAATGAACCTTGGGCAGCGCCGCGAGGAACGAATTCAGGTTGAACGCCGGATCGCCGGTCAGGTCGTAGAGCTTCTGCTGGTCGGCCGACGAAAGGTCGTTGAACACGCCGTCGGCCGTGAGGTTGGCGCCGTAAAGAATATTGAATGCATCGCGCAGCGCGCTGTTGTTCTGCAGCGCCATCAGGAGCAGGTCGCCGGGTTCCGCGCTGTTGACGCGGAAATCGTAACCGCCGGTGAACGCCGCGATCGCGTAAAAGGAAGTGTCGATAAATCGTTCCCAAAACTCCGCCTGGTCCCCCGGTTCCGTCCAGTCGATCCATCCGCCGCTGACGCCGTTGGAGTCTGGCAACCGCTGCCACAAGCCGCTCGAGACGGCCCAATCAACCGCATCGTCGAGGTAATGATGCTGGTTCAGGTCGAACCAGACCAACGAAGCCTGAAAAGAAAAACCGGGAGAGCGGCGTGTCTGGTGGACGTCGTTGTCCCACACGACTCCGCCGCTGGGCGTTTGAAGGTTCGCGTGGATCCACTCGCCCACGTTCGAATTCCCGACACCGATAGCCGGCAGGTCCAGCATCGCGGGCGCGTAATTGATCCATTCATGAAAATTGGTTTCAAGCGGATTGCCGACGCTGTCGATGACGCGGTGCCAGACGCCGTAGTCGGGATCGAAAGGGTCCCCCGCGTACAATTTCTCGTTGATGCCGTCGAGGATGCGCGCGGCCGCGTTCTTGCACTGCTGAGAAAAAGCGAGGTCGCCCTGCGCGGCGGCCCAGTTCTCGGCCGCTTTCAGCGCCTGGTACGCGAAAGAATTGTCGGACGCCCAGCGCCGGCTCTCGTACTGTCCGAGCGCATTCTTGCCGCCGCCGATGAGCCCATCGTCGAGCCCGCCCTTGTTCGCCGGGTCCTGGCATGCGAGAAGAAACTGCGCGGCTTTTTTCATCGCCGTGTAGCGGCCGCTCTTGAAACCGAGACGGTACATCGCGAGCATCGTTTCGGCGGTCTGTGTCGGGGATTTCGAAAACACGACGGCCGTCGAGTGGTCATACTGGTCGAACCACGCCCCGTCGGAGTCCTGCACGCTCAAAAGATAATTCATCGCCAGGTTGGCGCGGTCCATGTACTGTTGTTCGTCGAGAATGTTGGAGGTCAGTATCAGCGCGAGGATCGCCAGCGCGTTTTCGCGGGGCACGATCCAGGTCGGCGCGCCGAACACGTTGTTGATCGCGCCGT
>CAZCVC010000037.1:0-9015 GCA_964502045.1 uncultured Planctomycetia bacterium
GGCCACGTTCAAAAAAACTTACAGCCCATCGCGACTACTAACGATCAACCAGAGAAACCTTTATTTTTTTGTCTGGAAAAACATCATGTCCCGGCAGCTTCTCCTGGATCATCTGTGCTGGCTGTTCCTGCGCCCGCTGCTCTTTCTTTTCATGGGACGGCCCGAGTTCATGCAGGGCCTTTTCATGGCGCTCGCCGATCTGCCGAAAGCGATGCGTCAACGGCGGGTAACGCGGCAGGTCAAGGTGGACCTGTTCGACCGGCAGGTGCTGCACATTTCGGATAAAATCTGATGGGGATTTCGGCCGTGCTGATCGTGAAGAACGAGGAGAAAAACATCGAGGCCTGCCTCGGGACCCTCGGTTTCGCGCACGAGATCGTCGTCGTGGACTCCGGCAGCACCGACCGCACGGTGGAATTGGCGCGCGCGAAGGGCGCCCGTGTGACGGTGCGCGCGTTCGACGATTTCGCGTCGCAGAAAAATTATGCGGTGAGCCTGGCGTTGCATCCATGGGTGTTTTCCATCGACGCCGACGAGCGGGTCAGCGCGGCGCTGGCCGAGGAGATCCGCCGCGTCATCCGCGATCCGAAGGCGCGCGACGCCTATGCTGTGCTGAGGCTCACCAATTTTTTCGGCCGGGACTTCCAGGCCAGCGGTCTTCAGGACGACGCGCCGGTCAGGCTTTTTAAGCGGGGGAAAGCGAAGTTCGAAAACCCGGTGCACGAGGTTGTCCGCGTGGACGGCCGGATCGGACGTCTCAAAATCCCGCTTTATCACCGTTCTTTCCAGACAATCAAGGAGCATCTGACGAAGCTGCAGCATTATACCGAAGTCGAAGCGCAGATGGGGGTAGCGCCAAAAAGCAAGATCGGTTTCACTCATTTTTTTGGGCGACCTTTCTATCGTTTTTTCTCGATATATGTGCTAAAACTAGGCTTTCGGGACGGAAAAGAAGGTTTTATTTATGCCGTCCTTTCCGGCTATTACGAATGGGTCCGCTGGATGAAGCGGTGGGAACGTTCCGGCGGCGGCCGCGCGTAAGCGAATGGAGACGAAACCGGTGCAAAAAGAAGTTTTTTTGAAAGGCGAAGGCGACCAATATTTCCGCAGAAACAGCGTTCCCGCGCAGGAAAGGCCCGAGTTTTCGTTCTATGCCCGGTACTTTGAGCCCGGCGCGCGCGTGCTCGAGATCGGCTGCTCGGACGGACGCAACTTGGAGCTTTTTCACCGCCTGAAAAAGATCGAGGGCCACGGCATCGATCCCTCGGGCGAAGCCGTCGAGAAGGGGCGCAAAACCTGCCCGCACCTGCAACTTTCCGTCGGCACGGCCGACAAACTCGATTTCGCGGATGAGTCCTTCGATTTCGTGCTGTTCGGCTTCTGTTTTTACCTGATAGACCGGAAGCATCTCCTGAAGGCCGCCTCGGAGGCCGACCGCGTGCTGAAAGACAGGGGGCATTTGGGGATCACCGATTTCGATCCGGATAAACCGTATAAACGGCCCTACAAGCACGACCCCAGAGTGACCACTCATAAGATGGATTACTCGAAGCTCTTTTTGTCCTCGCCTCACTATTCGCTCGTGGAAAAATACCTCTATTCCGACGCGGGTCCCGGTCTTGCCGCGGACGTCCAGCAGAGGTTGAGCTCCGTCGTTCTCCGCAAGGACGCCGCGGGGGGATACGCCGGATGATCTCTCGAAAGGACGAAAAAACGGACGCGATCACCAAAAAAGCATGGGAGCGCAACTGGGAAGACATCTCCATGGACGAGATCATGGAGATATTCAACTACGACCGCGTAAAAAAGCAGATGGCGATATTCACGCGCGTGCTGCCGAAAAATGAGAAGATCCTCGAGGGCGGCTGCGGTCTGGCGCCGTACCTGATACGCCTGCGCCAGCTCGGCTTCGACGTGGAGGGCATCGATTACAACGAGGCGCCCCTGAAAAAAGCGCACACGTTCGATCCGGCGCTGCCGCTCAAAGTGGGCGACGTGAACCACATTCCGTATCCCGATGAAACATTTGGCGGTTATATCTCGCTCGGCGTGATCGAGCATTTCACCGAAGGCCCGGTGCAGGCGGTCCGCGACGCGTGCCGCGTGCTGAAAAAGCGTGGCGTGTTCGTGCTGATGGTGCCGCAGAACCATTTCTTCATGCGCCTCACTGCGCCGCTACGCGCGTTGAAAAGAAACAAGACGCTGCGCCGCCTGATGAAAAAGCCCGAAGACACGCATTACTGGGAGCAGTACTTTGACCGCAAGGAATTGACCGCGCTGCTGGAGAAAGAGGGTTTCGCGGTGCGCGAGACGCATGCGCTCGACCACTCGCACGCGTTCGTTTCGTTTTCTAACTTTTTCCGCGACAGAAACACATTTGACGAGGCGAGTCCGCTGGCCCTCAAGCTCGGCGCATGGTCCGAAAAAAAACTGCGCTGGACCATGGCCTGCCAGCTTCTGCTGATCGCCTATAAAAAATGAACGAGCGCAAAAGCTGGGGAGATTATTATGCGGGCGCCGGCGGCGTGGACTACATGCTCGACCACGTCGCGATCCACAAGGATTTTCTCAAGGAGATCCTGCGGCGGAAGCCTGCGCGCGCGCTCGAGGCCGGCTGCGGCTCGGCGATCATGTCTGTGTTTCTGGCGATGACCGGAGTCCAGGTCACGGCCGTCGACCGCGACGACGAGGTGCTCAAGATGGGTGAGGCCACGGCCGGCACCTGGAAGACCCGCGTCAATTTTCAGAAGGCAGACCTTCTCGACCTTGCATTTCCGAAAGATTCCTTCGATGTCTCGTTCTCTCAGGGGGTCCTCGAGCACATGACCGACGACCAGATACGCAACTCGTGCCGGCAGGTCCTGAAAGTAAGCCCGGTTTTCATTTTCAGCGTGCCGGGAACCCACTACAAGCACCGGGACTTTGGAGATGAGCGGCTTCTCTCGATGAACGAATGGAAAAAAATACTCTCGGGCGCAGGCACGCTCGAAATGAAGCCCTATTTCTACGAGCGCACTAAGAAAAACTTTCTCATGAAGAGTCCGCTCATGTGGATGGGCGTTCTTTCTCGGTGAAGATCGGCATCGACGAGTCGTCGCTGGTTCAGCACAGGACCGGCATCGGCAGTTTCGCTCACTCGTTCCTTCCGGTGCTGAAAGCGGCGCCTTCCGGACACAGTTTCGTGGCCTATCGGCCGGGAAATCGCGAGCTCAACACGCCGCGCCGTCTGGCCTGGGAAGGCTGGGGACTGCCGCGCGAAGCCACGCGCGACCGCATCAGCATACTCTACAGCCCCGGTTTTTCCCCGCCGCCGTGGGGACGTTTCAAAAAAGTCGTCACCGTGCACGACCTGATAGGCCTCATCTATCCGGGCAACGTCGGCCCCGCCGCGCGCTTTTATTGGACCGCGTGGCTGCCGGCCAACGTCAAACGCGCCGACGTGCTCGTCGCCAGTTCCGAGTCGACGCGCCGCGACATCGTCAAATACCTGCGCATCTCCGAATCCTCGGTGCAAGTCGTGCCGCTGGCGGCAAGCCCCGCCTACAAAAAAACGCCGCAGGACCCCGCCAAACTTGAAATACTGCTGTCGGGCTACGGCATCCGCCGGCCGTACCTGCTGGCCGTCGGGACGCTCGAGCCGCGCAAGAACTCACTGCGTGTGGCGCAGGCGTTCCAGCGGATGGCGTCGAAAGCGCCCGACGTGCAGCTCGTGTTCGCCGGCAAGGACGCCGGCATGGGCGCTGCGCTGAAGCGTTTCGTGGAGGACAACTTGATGCAGGACCGCATCCGCGTGCTCGGTTACGTGCCTGAGGACGCGCTCGTGATGCTGTATAACGGGGCGCTCGGGTATGTTATGATTTCCCTTTATGAGGGGTTCGGGCTGCCGGCGCTCGAAGCGATGAGCACGGGGCTCTCCGGAGTCGTTTCGGACGTTTCTTCGCTGCCCGAAGTCACCGGCGACACGGCGCTTAAGACCGACCCCAAGGACGTGGGGGCGATCGCGTCCTCACTGCTCGAGTTCGTCACCCAGGATTCCCGGAGGGACCGCATGGCCGAGGCTGCGCACGCGCGCTCGCGCCAGTTTTCCTATGAAAAAACCGCCATCGCGATGCTGAACATTTTCAATAAGATCTAAATGAAACTCTCTGTCATCATTCCCGTCTACAACGAAAAAGACACGGTGCTCGAGCTGATCGACCGCACCGAGGCCGTTCCGGTCGAGAAGGAGATCATCGTCGTCGACGACGGCTCGACCGACGGCACGCGCGACCTGCTGCGTAACCGCTACGGCGCCGATGCCGAGGTGAAACTGCTTTTTCACGACAAGAACCGCGGCAAGGGCAGCGCCATCCGCACCGGCATCGCGTCGGCGGCAGGCGACGTCGTGATCGTGCAGGACGCGGACCTCGAATACGACCCCAATGATTTCCTGCCCATCCTCGATAAATTCAAGACCGCCGGGGCCGACGTCGTCTACGGCACGCGCTTTCAGGGTTACAGCCGCCTCGACTTCGTAAGGAAGTGGGTGCAGAACCGTTTTTTCGGCGCCAAGCACGAGATCAAGCGTTTTCATCTTTTCTTCGGCATCCAGGCTCTGAACGTGCTGGCCAACACGCTCTACGGCGCCGGCATCACTGACGAGGCGACCTGCTACAAGGCGTTCCGGCGCGGCGTTCTGGAGAAGATCCCCTTAAAATGCACGGGGTTCGAATTTTGCCCTGAGATTACGGCGAAAGTGCGCAAGGCCGGGTACAAAATACACGAGGTCCCGATCTCCTATCATCCGCGGTCGACCATGGAAGGAAAGAAGCTGAACTGGCGGCACGGCGTCGAAGCGATCTGGACGCTCGTGAAGTACCGCTTCACGGACTGACATGATAGGACGCTACGTTTTCCGGAAAAAAATTTATTTCGTACTGGCGCTGCTGCTGGACCTCGCCGGCTATGCGCTTGCGGCGCTGCGCCCGAAAAAAGACGGCCCTATAGATCCGCGGCGCATCCTCGTAGTGCGTCTCGACCACCTCGGCGACGCGCTGTTGGCATCGGCAGCGCCGAAACGTCTCAAAGAGAAATTCCCGGCGGCGAAGATCACGTTCCTCACGTCTTCGCTCGGCGCCGCTGTCCTCCAAAGTAATCCTTTTGTCGACGAGATCATCGTCTACGACGCGCCGTGGTTCTCAAGAAACAAAGAGTCAGGGCAGGAGCCCGCCGAAAGCCTTTCGAACCTTGCCGGACGTTTGAAGCGCGCCGGTTTTGATCTTGCTCTCGCGCTACGCGGCGACCTGAGGGAAAACCTGCTCGTCTGGATGGCCGGCATTCCGCACCGGGCCGGTTACGGCATCACCGGCGGAGGATTTTTTCTGAACCACGAGGTGCCTTACCGTTTCGGCGCGCACGAAAGCGAACACACGGCCGACGTGCTGCGGTATTTCGGCGCCGACACGCGGGCGCTGATGCCGCAGATCTATTTTTCCGCCCAGGAGGAAATAGCGCTGACCGCGCGGCTCGGCGGATGGGGTCTCGAACCCGCCACCGAATATGTCGGCCTCCAACTCGATGCCGGTTCCTCCGCAAAGTCTTGGTCTGAAGAGCATGCGCGCGATTTCTGCGGCCGCTTCGCGTCCGATTTTCCGTCTAAGAAGATCGTATTCGTCGGGTCCGACCGCGCCGGCTCTTCGCGCCTGATGGAGGCGATGCGGCGCGAGAACAAAGGCGGCTCGTTCCTCGACATGGCCGGAAAAACGTCGCTGCGGGAGCTTTTTTTTCTTCTGAAGAAGTTGCGCACATTCATCGGACCGGACTCCGGACCCACGCATGCCGCCGCCGCGATGGGCCTGCCGACACTTTTTCTTTACAGCGGCACGAACCTGTTCAATCAATGGAAGTCGCTGGCGCCCAACGCTTTTTTCCTGCGCCATGAAGTGCCGTGCTCGCCTTGTTATCTGACGGAGTGTCCGGTGCCCGGGCATCCGTGCATGGGCCTGATCCGGCCCGAGAGCGTCATGGAGTGGCTGAAAAAAGAAGCGTGGGCCTCATGAAATTCCCCGGCAAGATCGTCGTCGTGCTCGGCACGCGCCCCGAGATCATCAAGACGAGCGCACTTTTGCGCCTTCTGAAGGTCCGGAAAGCGCCGTTCCGGCTCATCCATACCGGGCAGCATTATTCCTACGCGATGGACCGGCTTTTTTTCAGGCAATTGAACCTGCCGAGCCCGCAGTACCAGCTCGATCAGAAATCCAGATCCGGCGAAAGCCGTGAAAAATACGTCGCGCGTATGGGCCGTGCGATCCAGACCATCCTCGCGCGCGAGGCGCCGTGCGCGGTGCTGGTGCAAGGGGACACGAATAGCGTGCTCGCCGGCGCGCGCGCATCCCGCGCCGTGACAGGCGCGGCGCTCGGGCATATCGAGGCGGGGCTGCGCAGCTACGACCGCGCGATGCCCGAGGAGCTGAACCGCATCGAAACCGACGGCATCTCGGACTGGCTCTTCGCGCCGACGGAAGGCGCGAAAAAGATCCTGTTCGGCGAGGGGACCGCGCCGTCCAAAATTTTTGTCACCGGCAACACGATCGTCGACGCCGTGCTCGAGGCGCTGCCGATCGCACGGAAAAAGATCAAGCTTTCGCGCTGGGCCGTTTCGGGCCGCCGTTATTTTCTTATGACGCTGCACCGGCAGGAGAACGTCGATTCGAAGGCGCGCCTCGCCTCGATCCTGAAAGGCGTTGATCTGGCCGCACGCCATGCGAAGATGCCCGTGATCTTTCCGGTGCATCCGAGGACGGCCGCGCGGCTGAAAACGTTCGGTCTCACATTGCCCGCGAGCGTGCGCGGCGTCGAGCCGGTGGGATTTCTCGAATTTCTCAGGCTCGAGGCCTCGGCCGCGCTCGTGCTGACCGATTCCGGCGGTGTTCAGGAAGAGGCCTGTATCCTGAAAGTCCCGTGCGTGACGCTGCGCACGACCACCGAACGTCCGGAGACCGTGTCGGCCGGCGGCAATGTCATTGCCGGCTGGCGCTCCGCCGCCATTCTTGCCGCGGCGAAAAAAATGATGCGCCGCAGAAAAAACTGGAAGAACCCGTTCGGCGACGGCCGCGCATCCGAGCGCATCCTAGGCATTCTCGCAAAGGGCCGGCCTTGAACAGTCCGCGTATCGCTTTCGACATGAGGCTCTGGGGCCACCCGGGTATCGGCCGCTACATCCGCGAACTGGTGACCGCGATCGGCGGCGTGCGAGGCTATGAGGATTTCCGTTTTTTCGGCTACGAAAAAAATCTGCATACACTGCTGGAATCGGCGCACGGCGCGGCCGGAGAAAAGGTCACGAGCCCGATCTATTCGGCGATCGAGCAGTGGGAGATGTTCCGGCGCACGGAGAGCATGCCGCTGCTGCACGTGCCGCATTTTAATATCCCCGTTTTAAGAAAAGGGAAGCTCGTCGTGACCGTGCACGATCTCATTTACTATCACGATGCCGACGCGTCGAAGAGCCGCTTCGGGAAGCCGTACGTCGAGTTTTTGTTCAAACAGATCGCCAAAAAAGCGTCGGCGATCCTTACCGTTTCGGAATTCACGAAAACGGACCTTCTCAGCAGCTTTCCGGACGTGTCGCCGGACAAAGTCTTCGTTACGCACGAGGCGGCCTCTCCGATTTTCCGGCCGATCGCCGATACGCGGGACCTCGCCGCGCTGCGCGAAAAACATTCGCTGCGCCGGAACTTCGTGCTTTTCGTCGGAAGTCTCAAGGCCCACAAAAACCTCCCGGTGCTGATGCAAGCCGTCGAATGGCTGCGGCGCGAGCGGCAGATGGACCTCGAGCTTGTCATCGTCGGGCGCCGCGACATGCGGAACCACCATCTCTGGACCGCGCTGCAGTCCAAAACGTTCATCCGCTATCTCGGCGAGCTGCCGGACGCAGACCTCGTGGGGCTCTACCATCTGGCGGGCGCGTTCGTGCTGCCGTCGTTCCGCGAGGGCTTCGGGCTGCCGGTGCTCGAAGCGATGGCTTGCGGGACCCCGGTGATCGTTTCGAACCGCGCGAGCCTTCCGGAAATAGCCGGCAATGCCGGCCTCATTTTCGACGCGGCGCGCGTGGACGAGCTCTCGACTCTCCTATATAATGTGCTTTCAGACGAGGATATGCGGAAGCGCCTCTCGGCGGCGGGCCTCGAACGCGTGAAAGAATTTTCCTGGAAGAAAACGGCCGAGCTGACGCTGGCCGCGTACGAGAAGGCGCTGGCATGAATCCCGCCCATCCGGTGTGCTTAAAGTCGAATGGATGGGCGGGATGAAGACGGCGCTCGTCCACGACTGGCTGAACGGCATGCGCGGCGGCGAAAAATGCCTTGAGGTTCTTTGCGAGCTTTATCCGGACAGCCCCGTGCACACGCTTTTTTACGAGCGTGGAAAAGTTTTGGGGCCCATCACGCGGCACACGGTGCGGACCTCGTGGCTGCAAAATTTGCCGGCCGTGTATTCGCATTACCGGAACTATCTGCCGTTTTTTCCGGCGGCCGTCGAATCGTTCGATCTCACGCCGTTCGATCTCGTCGTGTCGACGAGCCACTGCGTCGCGAAAGGCGCCAAAAAAAAAGAAAGCGCCGTGCACGTTTGCTATTGTTTCACGCCGATGCGCTACGCGTGGGGATTTTTCGAGGAGTATTTCGGGAAGCGGGGACCCGTCTCGAAAGCGCTGATATCCGCGGTGGTGCGGCGCCTGCGCGCCTGGGACTTGCGGACCAACGGCCGCGTCGACCGATTTGTGGCGATCTCGAGGCACGTGCAGAAACGCATCCGTGAATATTACGGGCGCGAGTCCGAGGTGATCTATCCGCCGTGCGACACGGCCTTTTACACGCCGGACCCGTCCGTGCCGCGTGAAGATTTTTATCTCGTCGTTTCGGCGCTCGTGCCCTACAAGAAGATCGAGCTCGCTCTCGAAGCGTTCAGGGCGGGAGGCAAACGCCTCGTCGTCATCGGCGACGGTCCGGAGCGCAAGGCGCTCGAGAGATCGGCCTC
>CAZCVC010000038.1:0-5819 GCA_964502045.1 uncultured Planctomycetia bacterium
CGTTTTTTCTGGGAATCGCCGATAGGTTGATACTCGGTTATTTGTTGAAGTATCCCACGGAATTGCCGCTTAAAATCACACACCCTCCTAATTACTCGGAGCATTTGAAAAATATTGAATTTTCTTACGATTTCAATACCAACAGCCAGGGACTTCGTTATCGGGAACTCCCCCTCGATAAAAAGGAGAATGAATTTCGTTTCTTGGTTTTGGGAGATTCTTACACGGAGGGAGTGGGCACTGATGCTGAAGACAGATTCACCGAAATTCTTGAAAGAAAGCTAACGAACGAGAAGAGAGAAGTTGCATTTGTGAATTGCGGTTTGCAAGGAGCCGGGCCACGGGATTATGCGCGGATTTTTCATCACATCGGGCTTAAATATAATCCCGATCGAGTAATTATCGTTTATTTCGCAAATGACCTTGGCGATACGGGCTTATTAAGCAACAAAGAACTTGAGACCGGCGAAGGCTGGCTATTCCGATGGACGGTAAATCCCGAACGAAAATGGATCAAAGCTTTTATTCATAAGCTGTTTCCGAGAACGTACACTCTCTTGAATAAGATTTATAAAACGGAACAAGAAAAACGCCCTAAAGATTTAGTAAAGACCGTAATTCATGTCGCTAAAAAACGGAAAATTCGCCAAGAACGTATCAACGAATGGACACAGAGCCTGCCAAAGGATTTGCTGGACGCCGCAAACAAAGGCGAATTTGACGCTTCTCACTTGACGAGGAATCTCTTTAATCGTCACTTTTGGACCAATTCTCTGGATGTAAATAATGAAGAAGCGGAATCCAAATGGAAAACGGTTTCAAGTGTTTTAACACGTACTGTGAAAATCGCCGAAGAGCATCGGATTCCGGTCGCTCTTGTATTTGCTCCTTCACCCTTACAATACGACGAGCGATACGGAGATTTGTCGAGAAAAACCGGCGGAATCGTTCGAGAAGAATGGTTAACCCAAAAATCAGAAGTTGAAAAGAGAATCGAGGCATGGGCCTTAGAATTAAAGGTGCCTTTTCTTAATTTAACCCAGCCTTTACGACAGGCATTTCGAGAAGGACGAAATGTTCATTATCCTCTTGATGGTCATTGGACTAAAGAGGGAAATGACCTCGTAGCGGAACTTGTTCAGGATTGGATCTATAACGAAAAAATGCTGCCAAATAAAAAATGAGACGAGAAGCCGCTGTTGCAGCAACCCCGTCAATAATTCCGGTATTTATCTCTGAATAAATTGCCGTGTTATAATATTTTCATGGACCTCTTCGAATCCCCCCAGGCAGCCGGTAAAAAAACCGCAGCCCACGAGCCTCTCGCCGTGCGCATGCGTCCGGCGAATTTAAAAGAATACGTCGGCCAAACGCACATCCTCGGCCCCGGCAAGCTGCTCACGCGCGCGATCGAATCGGACCGCATTTCCTCGCTCGTGCTGTACGGGCCTCCCGGCACCGGCAAGACGACGCTTGCGACGGTGATCTCGAATGAAACGAAATCTTTTTTCGAGCCGATGAACGCGGTCACGTCGAACGTCGCCGAGATCCGCAAGGCGATCGACGCGGCGAAGAAGCGCTTCGAGATGAAAGGGCAGAAGACGATCCTGTTCATCGACGAAATCCACCGCTTCAACAAATCGCAGCAGGACGTGCTGATGCCCGACGTCGAGAAAGGCAACCCGGTGCTCATCGGCGCGACCACGCACAATCCATTTTTTTCGATCGTGTCGGCGCTGTTGTCGCGTTCGCTCGTGTTCGAGCTGAAGCCGCTGACCGAAGAGGAGATCCGGCTGATCCTGCGCCGCGCGATCGAAGACCCGGTGAAGGGGCTCGGAAATTTCCATGCGAAGGCCGACGCCGGCGCCCTCGAGTTTTTGGCGAAAATTTCGGACGGCGACGCGCGCCGCGCGCTGAACGCGCTCGAGCTCGGCGTCAGGACGACGAAAAAAACGGACCAGGGCGTCCATTTCACGCTGAAGACCGCCGAAGAGTCCATCCAGAAAAAATCATTGGTCTACGACAACGAAGGGGACGCGCACTACGACACCGTTTCAGCTTTTATCAAGTCAATGCGCGGATCCGATCCCGACGCCGCGATTTATTATTTGGCCAAAATGCTCTATGCCGGCGAGGAACCGCGCTTCATCGCCCGGCGCATCGTGATCTGCGCGGCCGAAGACGTCGGCAATGCCGATCCTCAGGCACTCGTCGTCGCGACCGCCGCGATGCAAGTATCTGAATTCGTTGGACTTCCGGAATGCCAGATCCCTTTGGCGCAGGCCGTGACTTACATCGCCTGCGCGCCCAAATCCAACGCCGCATACCTGGCGATCTCGAACGCGATGCAGGACGTGAAAGAGGGGCGCACGCTCGAAGTGCCGGCCCACCTGAAGGACAGCCATTATGCCGGCGCGAAAAAACTCGGGCACGGGGAGGGCTACAAATATTCGCACGACTACGAAGGTCATTACGTGAAGCAGGACTATTTACCTGAAACGAGGAGATATTACGAGCCGACCGAGCTCGGCCATGAGAAAAAATTCAAGGAATACCTCGATTCCTTACGCCGGGCCGCATCGCCCGCCGGAGGCGGGTCCGCCTTCGGCGGAAAAAATCCAGCCGCATGATCTTTTTAAAATTAACCGGATTTAACCGGGATTCATTGCTTGACACTCCCCAAATTATTTACTAAACTTATTTAAGTTTATTAAAATTTTAATGAAATCACATAAACTCATTTTCATATTTAGTCTTACTCTGATGGGCGCGCTTTCTGCGGAGCTCTATCCCGGAAGCGCGTCTGCGGAAGACAATTTAGTTGCTTTACAGCGCGATGTGCTGGCAGCTAAAAAAGCGTCGGCCAGCTTTGCCGGCAAGGTGAAGGAAACGGGACCCAAGCCGACACGCCAGGTGACGTTCGACCGCCAGGCCTCGGACCTGATGTCCGAACTGACCGGTAAGACCTCGGTCTCGACAGTCGAGCCCAACGAGAAGAGCAGTGTTTCGCAGGGTGACGGCTACATGTTCAAGTACCCGTCGCCGCGCTCGTTCGAACCGAAGCCCAACATCGAGCCCAGGTCCGCCTGGATCTTCGATCGCGTCCCCAAATTTTTCGGCAAAGGAAAAAACGAGGCGTACGAGCTCTCGGACGGTAACGCGCTGTACAAGGTGGCCGTTTCCGACGGTAAGATCACCATGAAAGAGGCCGTCGACATCGCCGTCGCCAACAGCATCGGCGCGCAGGCGCTGAAGAAAAGGATCGATGTCGCGAAGGCGAAGCTGATGGAGGCGAAGCGCAGCCTGTACCCGACCGTGCAGCTGCAGCTCGACGAAAACGGCGGAATTTCGCCTAACTCGCGCGCCTACCGCGGCCGCTCTCAGAAGATCAACGTCAACCAGCCGCTGTATTACGGCGGCGAGCTCGTGCTTACCGTGAAGCAGGCCGAAGAAGGTGTGCTGACGGCCGAAGCCGATCTCGAAAAGGCGAAAAACGAACTGATCCAGCAGGTGCGCACGGCGTATTACGGTGTCGTCAAGGCCGAATACAACGAGCAGTACCAGAAGGAGCTTCTGCGCGAAGTCGAGGCGATACGAAAGATCATCGTGGCCGCCAACAATCAGAAGGTCATCGCCCACATCGACTTCCTAAACATGGAATCGCAGATGCAGCAGGTGAAGTTTTCGGCCGATTCAACGTCGAACGATACGCTGGCCGCGTACCTGACGCTGCGGCAGGCGATGAACCTCGAGTCCATGGTCCCGCTGCCGGTGGACTTGCGGCTCACACTGAAGAAGATCGCGGTGGACTTTGACCTGCTTCTGGATTTCGCGATGCAGAACAGCCCGGACCTGATGGCCAAGCAAGCGGCCTATCTTTCGGCAGTCGACGGCATCAAGATCTACGAAGCGAAAAAGCGCCCGCGTTTCGATCTGCGCGGCTCCTACGGGCAACTCGGCGAAGTAAACGTGGATACGCAGGCGGTCGAGGACGGGAACTCGAACCTCGATTTGGAAAAAGAATGGTATCTCGGCGTCCATGCTTCAATGCCGCTCGGCGCCAGCACGATAGAGTACGATCAGATCAAGCATGTGTTCGCTAACACCGTGTCGGCGTTCCAGGGCTCCCAGGACTACCGGCATAGCGTGAAATTCAACCTGCTCGACAAATTTTCCGACATCACGGACTCGGAAAGCGCCGCCGCCGCTCTGCTGCAGGCCGAGGCCGACTGGCAGAAGACCCGCAACGATATCGTCTTCAAACTGAAAGAGCACTTCTACACGCTGCAGAAGTCCGTCATCCAGATCGACTCGGCGACCGCGAGAATGCGCTACCAGGAAAAACAGAACAACATTTTCAAATACTCGATGCTGACGCAGGACTCGCCGGTCTCCAGCTACGTCGATGGCATGACCGAGCAGGCCAGCAACCGCTTCTCGTTCATCCAGGCGGTCACCGACTACAACACCGCCGTATCCGACATCGCGGTCCTCTGCGGCAACCCGGAATATTTCGCCTCCGATGACGAATAGCCCCTTCAAGAAGAAGCTGCTGTTCCCGCTGATCGGCGGGCTGCTCGCCGTCATTTTCCTCTACTCCTTCATCAAAGACCATATCGACTGCGTCGGCGGTTTCCCGGTTTACAAAAAATCGAAAAAGGAAGTCGTCGCGAAAAAGATCGAGGAAGCGCCGATACCGGTCAAGGTCTATAAGGTCTCGAGGGTTAGCTTCCGCGACACGCTGCCTTCGCTGGCGACAATCAAGGGTTTCCGCGAATTCGACATGAAGTTCGCGACGCAGGGCAGCATCGAATACATCAACTTCAAAGAAGGCGAAAAGATCACGCAGGGCGATATCATCGCATCGCTCGACCAGAAAGAGGCGCTGCTCAAGCTCGAATATGCGAAGATCGAGCTCGAGAAGCAGACGAAACTGTTCGAGTTGGGCGCGATCGTCGAAACGAAACTGAAGCAGAGCCAGCTGGAGTACCAGTCCGCCAAGGCCGAGCTCGACAAGACCAATCTCGTCGCGATCTCGGACGGCTACGTGGGCGCGATCTCGGCCGACAAGGGTGCGTTCGTGACGTCTCAGGACAAGGTCGCGACGTTCGTCGAGACGAAGGACGTGTATGCCGAGTTCGGTATCATCGAAAAGGACATTGCGAAGATCAAGGAGTCGCAGAACGTCGAAGTCACGATGGACACTTTTCCGGACCAGATCTTCAAGGGCCAGATCGATTCGATCTCGCCGATCGTCGAGGGCCGCTCGCGCACGCTGAAGATCCGTTCAAAGATCGCCAACCTCGACGAGAAAATGAAACCGGGCATGTTCGGCCGCGTGAACGTGCTCGTGTACGAAAAAGAGGAGGCGCTCGTGATCCCGAGCGCCGCATTCAAGAAAAAGGAAGACAAGTACCTGGTCTATATCGTGCACATCGACACGACCCCGCCGAAGAAGGAGCCCGCGCCCGAGGCGCCGAAGCCGACCGCCGGCAAGCAGCCGAAGAAAGGCAAGAAAGCCGCCGCCCCGGTCGTGCCTGCGGCGCCGGAGCCCGAGGAGCTAAAGGCCGTCTACGGCACGCTCGAGGAACGTCCGATCGAGATCGCCTATGCGACGCCCGACGCCATCGAAGTGAAGGAAGGCATCGAAGACGGCGACACTATCGTCGTCGACCTCGAGCAGGAACTGAAGGACAAGGCAAAGGTCGAAATCACCGAAACGCAAGAAGGTATTTTCTGACGGGGGAGCCGCTTTGAGCCTCCCGTCGCTGTCGATCAAACGGCCCGTCACCACGATGATGGTGTACCTGGCCGTTTTT
>CAZCVC010000038.1:5829-6895 GCA_964502045.1 uncultured Planctomycetia bacterium
TTTTCGGCGTCATCTCGCTGACGCTGCTGCCGCAGGAGCTTTTCCCGCCTATCTCCTATCCGCAGCTCTCCGTTGTCACGCCTTATGAAAATGCTGCGCCCGAAGAGATCGAGACGCTGATCACGCGCCCGATCGAAGAGGCGGTCGGCGGTATTTCGGGCTTGCGGCGCGTCAGCTCGACATCGCGCGAAGGCATTTCACTTGTCATCGTGGAGTTCGGCTGGAGTCAGAACATGGATTTTGCGTCGCTGTCCGTGCGCGAAAAGATCGATCTGGTCAAAGGGCGCCTGCCGCGCGACGCGACGGAGCCGGTCGTCATAAAATTCAATCCGTTCGAGCTGCCGGTCATGACGTTCAGCATTTCGAGCACCGACAAGACGCCGGTACAGCTGCGCGAAGTAGCGCGACAGTCGTTCAAGGACGAGATCTAAAAGATCCGCGGCGTCGCGTCGGCCTCGATTTCGGGCGGCGCCGAGGAGCAGATCCTCGTCGACATCGATCAGACTAAAATGAACTCCGCCGGCGTCGCGATCAACGAGGTCTCGGACGCGATCGGTCAGTCGAACCTGAACTATCCGGGCGGCACGATCAAGGAAAGCTTCTACGAATACCTCGTGCGCACGAT
This sequence comes from uncultured Planctomycetia bacterium, assembly GCA_964502045.1. GTDB lineage: Bacteria > Omnitrophota > Gorgyraeia > 2-02-FULL-51-18 > 2-02-FULL-51-18 > CAMDWQ01. Next base: position 6,455 of record CAZCVC010000038.1, read on the forward strand.
GGGCGAATTCAAGGCCGTCGACGAGCTGGGCCTGGTCCCGGTGAAGATCGAGAAACCCGGCGAGTACGAAAAGGACTACCAGAGGAAAACGGAGATGGAGAACGACCCGTCGAACCGTCTGGTGCTGCTCAAGGACATCGCGACCATCTCCCGAAGCGTCAAGACGCGCACGAACTTTTCCCGGTTCAACCTGCGTGAAAACGTCACGATCGCCGTGCAGAAACAGTCCTCCGGCAATTCACTGCAGATCGTGAAGGCGATCCGCAAGAAGCTAAAAGAAGTGGAGGAGCGCATTCCCGGCGACCTCGACGTCGACATCATATCGGACCAGTCGAAGTTTATCCAGAACGCGCTCGACGACGTCATGGATTCAGGCATTCAGGGCGGTTTCCTCGCGTTCCTCGTGCTCGTGATCTTCCTGCGCGACATCAAGAGCTCGGC
>CAZCVC010000038.1:6995-8983 GCA_964502045.1 uncultured Planctomycetia bacterium
GTTTCCTCGCGTTCCTCGTGCTCGTGATCTTCCTGCGCGACATCAAGAGCTCGGCGCTCGTCGTCATCATCACGCCGGTCACGGTGCTGGCCACGTACACGCTGATGTTTTTTATGAACATCTCGCTGAACGTGATCTCGCTCGGCGGCGTCTCGCTCGGCGTCGGCATGCTGCTCGACAACGCCGTCGTCGTAATTGAAAACGTCTATCGCAAATTCCGCGAGCATCCCGAAAAAGGCATGGAACAGGCCGCGATCGAAGGCTCCGAGGAGGTCATGGGTCCGATGGTGGCCTCGACGCTGACGACGGTGTCGGTGTTCCTTCCGCTCGTCTTCGTAACCGGCATTGCGGGCCAGATATTCAAGCAGCTGGCCTGGGTCGTCGTCGTGACGCAGGTCATTTCGGCCATCATCGCGTTCACGCTGTTGCCGATGATGATCGCAAAAGTGGGCAAGAAATCGGCGCTGACAAAGCGCGATATCCACGATGGTGCGCCCGGCGAGCCCGTCCCGGGGTCGGGTCCGTCTCCCGACGAACCCCGACAGGGTTTTTTGAGCCGTCTTTTGGAAACGGTCCTTGAAAGATGCTCGGCTCCGATCCGCGCCATCGAAAATACCTACAAGGCCCTGCTGCCGCATTTCATCCGTCAGAAATGGTTCTATCTGTTGATGATCGCAGGCATCTTCGCGGGCGCGTTGTACGTGCTGAATGACCGCGATAAGATCCTGCTTCCGAAAGTCGATCAGGGCCAGTTCATGCTGAAGGTCGACTTGCCGGTCGGCGCCCGCATCGAATTCACGGACCAGATCGCGAAAAGGATCGAAAAATACATCCTACGCTTGTCGGACGTCGAAAATGTCTCCTCCGTGGCCGGCTCCGCAAAAGGCGAGTCCAGCAAGGAAGTGATCGAACGCCTGGGCTCCCACCAGGCCCAGGTTACCGTGACACTGAAGGAAAAGCGGAAAGTGAAAACGGGCGATGTCGTGCAGGAAGTGCGCGAGCATTTTGAACTCTCGGCGGAGGGCCGGAAATCGATCGTGCCGGCGCGCCTCGGGTACGTGCTGTTCGACAGCGCGTTCAAGGTCGGCGGCGACAACGACGCGCCGATCGTGATCGACGTGAAAGGCCCCGAACTCGACGAGCTCAAGAATATCGCAGGCCAGACGCGCGAAAAGCTTTCCCAGATCGAAGGCGTCTACGGCGTCGCCGACAGTATCGCCGATCCGTTTCCCGAGACGAAGATAATCATCAATAAGGAGCGCGCCAGCTTTTATCGCTTTTCGGTGACGTCCATCGCGCAGGCCGCGAACATGGCGATCAAGGGGTTCACGCCGTCGAAGTTCAAAGAGGAGGGCGGCCGCGAGATCGACATCCGCATGCAGATGCAGGAAAAGGAAAGAGACAAGCTGAAAAAGCTCGAGTCGCTGAAGATACGTTCGCCGCTCGATATGGAAGTGCCGCTGATCGATTTCGTAAAGTTCCAGACCGGCAGGGGCCCGAGCGAGATCAAGCGCGAGTCGCAGGAAAGGACGGTTCAGGTTTACGCCAAGATCGCGGACCGTGACTTCAAATACGTGACCGCCGACGTGCAGGCCATGATCGACCGGCTGAAACTGCCGGCCCGTTACACGGTGCGCATCGCCGGCGAAAATCTGGAAGTGCAGGATTCGTTCAACAGCCTGAAATTCGCTTTCATCCTTTCGATCGTGCTCGTGTACATGATCATGGCGTCGCAGTTCGAATCGCTGTTCCAGCCGTTCCTGATCATGTTCTGCGTGCCGCTTTCTCTGATCGGCGTGGCGTTCGCGTTATGGGTCTCCCGTACGCCGATCAGCGTCGTCGTGCTCCTCGGCATCATCCTGCTGGGCGGCATCGTCGTCAACAACGGCATCATCCTGATCGATTTCATCAACCAGCTCCGCAGGGCCGGCGTATCGCGTATGGACGCCACCCTTCAGGCCGGACAGACGCGCCTGAGACCGATCTTG
>CAZCVC010000039.1:0-8906 GCA_964502045.1 uncultured Planctomycetia bacterium
CGCCGTGCGCGCCGGCGGCCGGCTGCAGCGTGAACTCGTCCATGCCGGTGATCTCCGAAAGGAAGCGCTGCATTTCGAAGAAGATCTTCAGCGTCCCCTGCGCGAGCGACTCGGGCTGGTACGGATGGATCAGCGAATACGCCGAGAGCGATGCGATCGCGTCGAGGGACTTGGGGTTGTACTTCATCGTGCAGGAGCCGAGCGGATAGAAATTGGCGTCGACGCAGAAATTTTTCTGAGACAGCAGCGTAAAATGGCGCACCACCTCGAGTTCTGAAACCGACGGCAGCTCTGCCTCTTTTTTGCGGCGGAATTTCTCGGGAATGCTCTTCAAAAGCTGTTCTTCCGAGCCCTTCAGCTCGGGCAGCCAATCGGCGTCACTGCGCGAATGGCGTTCGAATATCAGCGGCGTCGTCGATTCCCCGGGCTCGGCCGGTGTTTCGTGGGACTCGTTCAAGGGTTCCATGGAGCCTTCTGCCGGCTTCCTCTCCGTGACGGAGGTGTTCATGACTTCACAGCCTCGAGCAGACGCTTGCAGTCCGACGCCGTGCGGTTCTCGGTGACGGCGAAGAGATGCGCGCCTTTTTTCTCCGGAAAGAATTTTTCGAGAGAAAGGGGCCCGAGGATCTTGTGCTGATTCAGCGACGACTCGAGCGCTTTGGCGTCCTTGTCCAAATAGAGCGCGAACTCGTTGAAGAACGGGCGCTTCGAAAATTCGCGCACGCCTTTGACTTTCAGGAGCGCGTCGTACGTGTCATGGGCGTTTTTCAGGTTGAGCAGCGCCAGTTTCTTCAGCCCCTTCTTGCCCAAGAGCGAAAGATAGATCGCGCCTTTCAGCGCGCAAAGCGAGTGGTTGGTGCAGATGTTGGACGTCGCCTTTTCGCGGCGGATGTGCTGCTCGCGGGCCTGCAGCGTCAGTACGAACGAACGGCGGCCTTGTTTGTCCACCGACATCCCGCAGATGCGTCCCGGCATCTTCCTCAGAAGGTCGGCCTTGGCCGTAAAAAATCCGAAATGCGGGCCGCCGAACGCCGTGGGGTTGCCGAGCGGCTGGCCTTCGCCTACCGCGATGTCGGCGCCGTATTCGCCGGGCGACTCGAGCACGCCGAGCGAGACCGGGTTTACGCAGGCGATCAGCAGCGCGCCCGCCTTGTGCGCCGCGTCCGTTATCGCGCGCGCGTCCTCGAGGAGGCCGAAGAAGTTGGGCTGCTGCAGCAGCACGGCCGCGACGTCCTCATTCAAAGCGGCGTGGAGCTTCGCCATATCGAGACCGCCGTCGGCGGCCATCGGAATTTCGACAATTTGCGCGTCGAGGCAGGACATGTAAGTTCTCACGACGCTGCGGTATTCCGGATGCACGGTGGTGGGGACGAGAACCGTTTTGCGGCCGCTCGAACGCAGCGCCAGCAGCGCCGCCTCCGCGAGCGCCGAAGCGCCGTCGTACATGGAAGCGTTGGAATAATCCATGCCCGTGAGCTCGCAGATCAGGCTCTGGAACTCGTAAATGCTCTGCAGCGTGCCCTGGCTCGCCTCGCCCTGGTACGGCGTGTAGGACGTGATGAACTCGCCGCGGTGCGCGAGCACGTTCACGGCGGTCGGAACGAAGTGGTCGTAGTTGCCGGCGCCGAGGTAGGAAGCGTAATCGTGGAAATTCTTGTTTTCGCGGCCGATCTCCACCATTTCGCGCAAAAGCTCGAGCTCGGACGTGCCTTCCGGCAGGTCCATCTTGAACTTCCGCAGACTTTTCGGGATCTTGACGAGAAGGTCTTCGAACGACGAGACGCCTATCGTCTCGAGCATCGCCTTCTTGTCGCGTTCGGTGTTGGAGATGTATTGCATGCGTTAGTGGTGAGCCGTGTTCTTGACGCCCTGGTACTGCGCTTCGGTCAGGAGCTTCTCGAATTCCTTGGGGTCGGAGCACTCGATCTCAAAGAGCCAGCCTTTTTCGTAAGGCGACTGGTTCACGATCTCGGGCTTGCCGGCGAGGTCGCCGTTGATGCGCGCGATCTTGCCCGACATCGGGGCGTAGATGTCGAACGCCGCTTTCACGGACTCGATCACCATCGCGCTGTCCTTCTGCTTCACGGTGCGGCCGGCCTTCGGCAGCTCGATGAACACGATGTCCGAGATCTCTTTCTGCGCATGATCGGTGATACCGACGCGCGCGGTGCTGCCGTTCAGCTCGACCCATTCGTGGGTCTCGGTGTATCTCAATTTTGACGTGTCGGGCATAGGGTCTCCTGGTTTAGAATTTTTTATGTTTGAGCGGCACGAACGGGCGCTTCACGATCTGAGCCTTTACCGGACGGCCGTGCACTTCTATCTCAATTTCATTGCCCACCGCTTCGTTCCCGGCCGCGACATAGCCGAGGCCGATGTTGACGCCGGCGGTCGGTCCGAACGAACCGCTCGTGACTTCTCCGATCTTTTTTCCGTCCTTCAAGATCGGGTAATGGTCGCGCGCGATAGATTTTTCGAGAACTTTGAAGGCAACGAGGCGGCGCTTCAGCCCTTCACTTTTCTGCCGGACGAGCGCCGCTTTCCCGGTAAAATTTTCAGGCTTGTCGAGCGAGACAGCGAAACCGAGCCCCGCTTCGAGCGGTGTCGTCGTACGGTTCATGTCGCTGCCACAGAGCAGGTTGCCGGCTTCGAGGCGGAGCGTGTTGCGCGCGCCGAGGCCCGCGGGCACCAGGCCGAACGGTTTGCCCTCTTCAAGCAGCGTCCGCCATAATTTGACCGAAAGCTCCGACGGACAAAAAATTTCGAAGCCGTCCTCGCCCGTGTATCCCGAACGCGATATCCAAACGGACTGGTCCGCTGTTTTTTCTTCCTTGAAAGCATAGTAAGGCAGTTTTTTTAGTTGGAATTTGAATATTTTTTCCAGCGCCTCCTCGGCTTTAGGTCCCTGCACGGCCAGGCAGGCCATGTGGTCGCTATGGTTCGTCAGCGCAACGTCCGACGGCGCGGCGGCGGACAGCGCCTCGAAGTCGGATTCGATGTTGGCGGCGTTCACGATGAGATAAAAATCTTCGGAAGATTCGCAGTAGACAAGAATGTCGTCCATCACGCCGCCGTCTTCCTGCAGCAGAAGGTTATAAAGGATGCGGCCCGGCTTCGCTTTGCGGATATCGTTGGTGAGACGCTTTTGGAGGAAATCCGATGCGCCCTTGCCCTGCACGCGAACTTCACCGAGATGGGAAACGTCGAAAAGGCCGCACGCCTGGCGCGAAGCCGTGTGTTCGGCAAGAATGCTGGAGTAGTAGATGGGCATGGACCAGCCGCCGAAACCGGCCATTTTTCCGCCCAAGCGGACGTGTTCGTCGTAAAGCGGCGTTTTTTTCAGGTTTTCGATCTCGGCCAACGCGGTCATCTTTTGTCGATTCGAACTGCGGTTAGAGGAAAGAAAAAAAGAAAATTACCGAGCTAGATTAGCACAGAATTTTCTTGAAATCTATATGTTTCAGAAGCGCTTTTCCGAGACAGCCGGCGCTGCAATCCAGTTTCATGTGCGGAAACACGCCGAGCGAACGCGTCCCGCCCATTTTCTCGACAACGGCGGGGTTCGTTTGCTCAGGTATCGTCAGCGGGCCGCCTGAAAGGCGGTTAAAAATGACGCCGCGGGCGGTGAGGCCCCTCGATTTCAGCGCTTCGAGGCTCAAAAGCGAATGATTGATGGCGCCGAGCCCGGCGCGGGACACGAGCACGATCTCGGCCCTCAGGCGCCCGATGAGGTCGATGACGAGCGTTTGATCGTCGAGCGGCACCAGCAGGCCGCCGCAGCCCTCAACGACGAGATAGTCGTATTTCTTTTTCTTAAAATATGCGAGCGCGGCATCTATCCTTTTCAGATCAACTTTCTTCTTCTCTATCGAGGCCGCGACGTTCGGCGACAACGGCAGAGTGAACGCGATCGGGTTTACCCGCTCCATCGGATCGTCCGTCTGTGCGCAGCGCATGAGAAACAGCGCGTCTTCCTGTCCGCCGCAGGAAACGGGCTTCATCACGCCGACGTTAAAACCATCGAGCTTCAGCGCCGCGGCCAGAGCGCCGGCGATGACGGTCTTCCCCACACCGGTGTCCGTGCCGGCTACGAAAATAGTTATCATGCGGCGGTCACCTCACGAATGCAGCGGTGGATGACGCCGCAAAGCTTGCGGATATCTTTTTCCGTAAAAGAGAACGGCGGCATCACGACAATGACGTTGCCTAGCGGGCGGAGCATGACGCCGTATTTTCTCGCCAGCAGCGCGACGCGGAAGCCGCGTTTTTCGGCGAGCGGATAGGACTTTTTGGTCTTGCGGTCGCTTACGAGCTCGATGCCGGCCATGAAGCCGCACTGACGGACGTCGCCGACGTGTTCGAGCTTCAAAATTTTCTCGAGTTCTGCCGCCAGCAACTTGATCTTGGGCCGGAGCTTCGACAGCGTCTTTTCTTTTTCGAAGATCTCGAGATTTGCGATGGCGGCGGCGCAAGCCAGCGGATTTGCCGAATACGTGTGGCCGTGAAAAAAAGCTTTGAACTCCTTGTATTCGCCGAGAAATGCGCGATAGATCTCATCCGTCGCGAACGTGGCTGAAAGCGGCAGGTAGCCGGCGGTGATGCCCTTGGCCGCGCACAACAGGTCCGGCGTGACGCGCTCATGCTCGCAGGCGAACATTTTTCCCGTACGGCCAAAACCCGTCGCGACTTCGTCCACGATGAAAAGGACGCCGTACTTGCGCGTCAGGCGCCGCAGATGCGCAAGATAGCCCTTTGGCTGCTTCAGCATGCCGGCGGCCCCCTGCATCAGCGGCTCGACGATGAGCGCGCAGATCTTCGCGTGGTCTTTTTTTAGGATCTTTTCGACTTTCGCCGCGCAATGCGCCGCGTACGCGGCTTCGCTCCCCCGGAACGCGTCGCGATACGCGTAAGGCGCCTCGGCCGCCAACGTCTTGAAAAGCAGCGGGTGGAAAATTTCATGGAAGAGGCCGATGCCTCCTACGCTGACGGAACCTATCGTGTCGCCGTGATAGGCGTTTTTCAATTTCAAAAAAGTCTTTTTCTGAGGCTTGCCGTTCTGGCGCCAATATTGATAGGCCATTTTCAGCGCGACTTCTACGGCAGCCGAACCTGAATCGGAAAAGAACACGCGCTTCAAACCCCTGGGCGCGATCTCGATGAGTTTTTTGGAAAGCCGGACGGCGGGCACGTGTGAAATACCTAGGAACGTGGAATGCGCGATGCGTCCGAGCTGGGCCTTCACAGCCCGGTCAACGGCAGGCACGCGATGGCCGTGTACGTTGCACCATAGCGAGGATACGCCGTCGAGATACCGCCGCCCGCGCGTGTCGATGAGAAAATTGCCCTGGCCGCGCTCGATGATAACTTGGGGAGTTTTTTCCCATTCCCTCATCTGCGTGAACGGGTGCCAGACATATTTCTTGTCCCAGGCCTCCCACTTCAATGCCTCACGCGCGCTCAAAGGATCTTCGCCTTCGCTTTTTTAAGCGCCTTGAGCAGCCGGTCAATCTGCGCCGGCGTGTGCGTCGATTTTAAGGAGACGCGCAGGCGGTCCGTGTTTTTGGGCACGCTCGGCGGGCGCACGGCCGGCACGAACAGGCCCTCTTTGAGCAGAAAATCGCGCATCTTGAGCGCTTTGGTCGTGTCGCCGATAAATATCGGCAGGATTGGGCCCTCGGAGCCCATCAGGTCGAAACCGAGCGCCCGGAACCCAACACGTGCGCGCTCGATGAGCCGCCAGAAAGCCGTGATAGCTTGCGGATGCTTCTCGATCCACTCGAGCGACGCGAGTGCCGCGCCGGACGCCGCGGGTGCCGGGGCCGTCGTGAAAATGAAGCCGCGCGCGCGGTTCACGAGCGATTCTTTCAGCACGTGCCCGCCCGCGATAAACCCTCCGGAGCTTGCCAACGCCTTCGAAAGCGTGCCCATCACGACCGGGATCTTGCCCTCGAGGCCAAAATGCTCAGTCAGTCCGCGGCCCGTCTTGCCGAATACGCCGGTCGAATGTGCTTCGTCGATCATCAGGATGGAATCGGTTTCCTTGCAGATGTCGGCAAGGCGATCGAGGGGCGCCACGTCGCCGTCCATGCTGAAATACGCGTCGGTCACGACGAGGCGGCGGCGGAACGTCTTGGCGCGGATCAGGAGATCGCGCAGCGCGTCCACGTCTTTGTGCGGATAGACCCAGAGTTTGGCTTTCGAGAGACGCGCGGCGTCGACGAGGCTTGCGTGGTTCAGCCGGTCCAGAACGACGACGTCCCGTTCGTCGACGAGCGACGTCACGGCGCCAAGATTTGCCAAATACCCCGAAGAAAACACGAGCGCTGAGTCTTCGTGTTTGAATTGCGCCAGTTTTTTCTCGAGGTCTTCATGGATCTTCAGGTTGCCCGAAATGAGCCGCGAGGCGCCTGAGCCGGTGCCGTAGCGGCGCACCGCTTCGATGGTTTTTTTGCGGATCTCGCGGTTCTGCGTGAGGCCGAGGTAATCATTGGAGGAAAAGTCGAGGCGGTCCGGCGAAGAAGCGAGCGCGCGGTAAAGTTTTTGCTGTTTAAGTTCTTCCATTTCCCCGGCGGTATCGTGCCAGAGCCGGGACGACGTTGTAACGGGCATCGGTCAGGCGCAGCATCCGCCTGCGGGGGAAGCGCTCTCAGCGACCAAATGAGGATGTGCCTGGGGTCCGGTGACTTTAAAACCAAGGTCTTTCAGCATCTGGAGATCCTGCGCGGGATTGCGGCCCATTGTCGTAAGGTAGTTGCCGATGATGAGGCCGTTGGCGCCGGCCTGCATCGCCATCGCCTGCAAGTCGCGCAGGTTCACTTCGCGGCCTCCGGCGATCTTGATCGTGCTTTTCGGCAGAATGAGACGGAAGATGGCGACATAGCGGATGATCTCCATCGGCTCGAGCGGATCGAAGTCGCCGAGCGGCGTGCCGCGCCGCGGATTAAGAATATTGATGGGCACGCAGTGCGCGCCGGCCTTTTTCAGCTCGAACGCGAGCTTCACGCGGTCCTCCGGCGACTCCCCCATGCCCAGGATACCGCCCGAGCACGGATGAATGCCGTAATGACGCACCATCTCGACGTGGTTCAGCCGCTGTTCGTGCGTGTGGGTCGTGCCGATCTTTTCGAAATAATCTTTTGAGGCCTCGAGGTGGTGGTTGTTGCGGTAAAGCCCCGCCTCTTTTAGCTGTTTCATCTGCTCACCCGTCAAAAAACCCAGCGAACAATCCACAAAAAGTTTTGTCTCTGTCGAAATGCGGCGCACCGCTTCGAGCACGACTTCGAATTCTTTCTCGTTGGTCGCGCCCCATCCGCTCGAGACCATGCAAAACTCGGTGGCACCCATCTTTTCGGCCGCGGCCGCCTGACGCATGATCTCGTCGACCGTGATCTGCGGATACACCGGCGAGTCGGTCTTGTAATGCCCCGACTGCGCGCAGAACTTGCAGTCTTCGCTGCAATTGCCGCTCTTGATATTGGAAAGCGCGCATGACTCGATCTCGTTGCCGGCGATCTTTTCGCGGATCTCATTGGCGGCGGCGGCCAGATACGGCACGTCCGTGAGCGGCCCGCGCGTCAGCGCCAGCGCATCGTCATAGGAAATTTCGCGCCCCTCCAGGATTTCTTTACGGACTTTCAGGATCAGGTCGAGCATATGGCCTTTCGAAACGTCAACCGATTGGAAGATTTTGGTTTACGAACGATGCAAAAAAATATCAGCCCTGCTCCGGGTTCTGCGGGGTCTGGGACGAGCCGTCGGAGGGTCCTTGCGGAGATTCCATCGATTTGCGGCGCTCGCGGTATTTGCGCATGTATTCGCGCATGTACTCGCGGTATTCGGGAAGGTGGTTTTCGCGGTACACCTTGACCTTGTCCGGGTTCTTCTCGCGCCACAGCTTCGAACGGCGCCTCTGCGTCTGCAGCCATTCGACGCCCTTCGACTCGTCGTACTTGAAATAATTGGGGTTCTTCTCGCGCCATTGCCGCATGCTCTCGTGCTGGCGCTTCTTCTGGCATTCGGAGCTGGAGCAGATCTTCTGGCGCGGAGAATATTTGTTGGGGGTGAACGAGGCCTGGCAGACTTCGCAGGTGCGAGATTCCATGCTAGACGCTGATGAAATAGTTCTGGGCCACGAGCGCCGCAGCGCCGAGGGCCACACCGTTTTCGCCCAGCGCGGATGGAACGATGCGGAGTTTTTCCGTCGCCTCGGGCACGGCCATTTGTCTGACGGTGTCACGGACCGCGTCCATGAAGATCGCGCCGCCGATCTCGATACCGCCGCCGATCATGATGATCTCGGGATTGAAAAGGTTGATCAGGACCGCCGCCTTGCGGCCCAGACGCTTGCCCGTCTCTTTCAGCAGCGTCACGGCCAGTTCGTCGTGCGCCTGCGCGGCCTTGGCGACGGTCAGCACGGTGATCTGCTCGAGGTTGTTGTTCACGAGCTCGTAAATTTTAGACTTCGGATGCTCCTTGTGCATCGCCTTCGCCTTCAGCGATATGCCCATGTCGACGTTCCAGGTGCCGGTCTTATAGGAATCGACGAGCGCAGCCAACGCGTTTTCCTCGGCCTCGTCGAACAGCCACTCGCCCGCGCAGCCGTTGGCGCCGCGGTAGATCTGGCCGTTGATCATGAAACCGCAGCCATTGCCGGAATAAAGATAAATCGCGTGCTGCACGCCGAGGCCCTTGCCGTACCATTCCTCGCCGAAGACGGCCGCGTTGGCGTCGTTGTCGACGATGGTCGAAACGCCGAAGCGCTCCTCAAAAATGCGGTGGATCGAAACCGTTATCGAAAGGTCGCCCTCCAGAAGGCCGACAGGCCAGCGGACGGTGTTGGTGTCGCGGTTGAAAATACCGGGGATGCCGATGCCGATGCCGTGGACTTTGTTCGTGTCGACTTTGGA
>CAZCVC010000040.1:0-6885 GCA_964502045.1 uncultured Planctomycetia bacterium
GCGTGCTGAAGTACCAGGCCGGCTATTTCGGCGTGCCGTGGGCGCAGGCCGAGAAAAAGGCCGGGGAGCTGCTCAAATTCTTCGGCCTGTACGAAAAAAGAAACCAGGACTTCCGCAAGCTCTCGGGCGGCATGAAGCGGCGTCTGCTTCTTTCGCGCGCGCTCGTGCACGACCCTAAAATACTGATCCTGGACGAGCCGACGGCCGGCGCCGACGTCGAGCTGCGCTTCCAGATCTGGGCCTACCTGAAAAAGATCAACGAGGAAGGAAAAACGATCGTGCTGACGACGCACTACCTCGAAGAGGCCGAAAAACTTTCAAAAACCATTGTCATCCTCGATCACGGAAAGATCGTGCACGCCGGCGATAAGGAAACGCTGTTGAAAGACGGCAGCCTCGAGGAAATTTACCTCGACCTGACGCGCAGGGAGCCCCGTGAACAGCTCTGAGCTGACCGGTTTCTCGGCGCTCGTGAAGCGCGAGATCATGCGCTTCTGCGTAGTCTGGAGCCAGACGCTGCTGCCGCCGCTGATCTCGTCATCGCTTTTCATTTTCGTGTTCGGCTATTCGATCGGACGCAACCTCAGCATTCAGGTCCAGGGACAGACGTACCTTCATTTCATCGTGCCGGGGCTCGTGATGATGTACCTGATCGAAAGTTCGTACGCGAACACGTCGTCATCTCTATTCATTTCCCGATGGCACAACCTGATCCAGGAGCTGCTGCTCTCCCCGCTTTCTTATTTCGAAATGGTTCTGGGGCTTTTGATCGGCGGCGTCGTGCGCGGACTGATGGTAGGTTCGGGCGTCTATCTGGTTTCGCTCTTGTTCGTGCAATTTCCGTTCCACAACCCGTGGATCGTCGCCTATTTTTTCGTGATGGTCACGGTCATCTTTGCGTGCCTCGGGCTTTTGGCGGGACTTTGGGCGGAGGGGTTCGAAAAGCTATCGCTGTGGAGCACGTTCGTGATCACGCCGCTCATTTATTTCGGAGGCGTCTTTCACAGCATCGACATGGTGCCGGCGCCGCTGCAGGTATTCACGCGCTTCAACCCGATCTTCTACCTGGTCAGCGGTCTGCGCTACGGAATGGTCGGCGTTTCCGACGTCGACGTGCGCATCAGCATGGGGCTGGCGGCCTTCCTTGCAGTGGCGCTTTTTGCGGCCGTCGAGCACCTTTTCAGGATCGGCTACAAGCTGAGGACCTGAACGCGGCTTCAGCCCTCAATGGCCGTGCAGCTCAAAAGCGGTTTGTGGGCGTCGAAGCACGCAAGGATGAGTTCGGCCGGCGTAGTACCGATCTCGAGATTTGCCCTCAACGGCTCCAGATAGCGCTTTTCATCGCCGAGGCCCTCTTCGGCCATCTCCAGAAGTTCGCGGCACCGCGCCAGCATGGTCCCGCCTTTCGGCAGCTGCGCGTTCATGCCGAGGATCGAGGCATCGCTGTGCAGGCGCTTCAGATCGGTCTCCGAAAATTTTGAAAGCAGCCGCATCGCGTTCTTGCTCGCGGGTTCGTGGTAAAAAATCCCCTTGATCAGCGCGACTGCGGCGAGACCGAGCGGCGTCTTCTGGCAGTCCACGCTGCGGATCTCGACGACGTGCTTGAGGCGCGCTTCGGTGAAAATGCCGCTCAGGTGGAGCTGCCAATCGTCGAGCGTGGGTTCGAGGCCTTCGTAGCCATTTTTCAGGTATTCTTCGAAATCGATGCCGCGTACCGGCAGCCACTCGCCGTCCCTCAACACAAAAAGCATCGGCACTTTCAGCGCGTAATCGAGGTAGCCGCGAAATCCTTCTTCAGGGTCGAGCCGGTCCCACAAAATACCCGAGCGTTCCGGCGCCGTGTGCTCCCAGATGTTGGCGCGGCGGGATAGAAAGCCCGAGTGCTGCCCTTTTTTCAGCGGGGAGTTGGCGAACATCGCCACAAGGAACGGCGAAAGCCCCATACCGAGCTTCAATTTCTCTATCGCGTCCTCTTCGCTCGTGAAATCGAGGGACATCTGCACGGAAGCGGTCTCTTTCATCATCGAGAACGTCAGTGCGCCGCGCCCGTCGAGGCTCTCGCGCATGATCTTGTAGCGCTGTTTGGGCACCCACTCGATCTCTTCGGCGATGCTGAAGGGCTGGGCGCCGAGGCCGAGCCAGGCGATGCCCAACGGGTCGGATACGGACTTGATCTCCTCAAGGTGGCGGTAGAGTTCGCCGGCGTTCTCGTCGAGACGCCGGGCCTTCTGCCCCGAGAGCTCGATCTGGCCGCCCGGCTCGAGCGTGATAGAATGGCTGCCTTTTTTCAGCGCGATGACCGGCCGCTTGTCCGGATCGGGCCGCCAGCCGTAGCGCGCGATCAGCCCGTCGAAAATGGCCGCAACACCATTGGCGCCCGAATAACCTATCGCTTTTCCGGACTCGCGGTAGACGCCGATCTTTTCCCATTCGACCCCGACATAGAGGTCGTCCGGTTTCTTGATGCCGCGGGTGAAATAATCGGCTAGGTCCTGGAGGGTCAGCGTCGCGTTCATGTATGTTATAATAGGTAAAATTTCAAACAGGCGCAAACATTAATGAAAATCGCATTTCTGCTCTACCCCACTGCAAAGGTCCGCGTCGACGAAGACAGCTCGTTTTGGATCATGCACGAGCTCGCCGCGCGGGGGCACGACGTCCATCATTTCGAAAGCCGGCATCTTTTCACTGAAGGCGGCTCGCCGGCCGCGTTCGTCTACCGCTCGAAATTGGACCCGAAGAAAGGTTTTCTGCCGGTCCCGCTCTCGCCGAAACCCGCGGCCCTGGACGGCTTCGACGCGATCTTCGTCCGCAAGGAGCCGCCGTTCGACAACAGCTACCTTCACGCGCTGCAGATGCTGGACCTCTTGAAGGGTAAGGTGTTCGTGCTGAACGATCCGCGCGGCATCGCGATGTTCAACGAAAAACTTTCCATCCTGCGCTTCCCTGCCTTCGTCCCCAAGACGCTCGTGACCGACGACGCGTCCGTCGCCAAAGATTTTATCCGGCGCTTGAAAAAATCCGTGGTCGTGAAGCCTTTGCATGAAAAGGCGGGCTCGGGGATCCTGATGACACGCGCCGGCGACAAGAACATGCCCTCGCTGCTGGACGTCGCGACAGGTTCGGGCCGTCGCAAAGTCATGGTGCAGGAATTCATCCGCGTGAAGGGCCTGCTCGACAAGCGCATCCTGCTTTTGAACGGCGAGTGCCTCGGAGTTTTCGCGCGCAAGCCGGCCTCGACGGACTTCCGCTCGAATCTCAGCGTCGGCGGCTCCATGCACCAGGCGAGGTTAACCGCCGACGACCGGCGCCTCATCGACGCGGTCGCGCCGACGCTGGTCCGTAACGGACTTTATTTCGTCGGCATCGATGTGATGGGGCCCTATCTCACGGAGATCAACGTGACGAGCCCTTCGGGAATTCCCGAGATGAACGGGATGTACGGCGTGAAACTACAGAGGAAAGTCGCGGACTTTATCGAGTCGCGCGTTTAGGCGGCGGATCCGGCAGCGTGGGTTTCGCGGACGGTTTTCTGTCCGCAGACGCTGTTGAGCGTGACGGACGGCGCGACGCGGATGGCCTCGTCGTGCGAGATCATGTCAATGGTGTCCCACGGGCAGTATTTGGCGCACAGCGAGCAACCGATGCAGCGCGCCAGGTCCACCTCGACGACCTGCTTCACCTGCGTGTGCTGGGCGCCCGGCACGATCTCGATGCAGTCGACCGGACAGAATACGATGCAGGCCTCGCAGCCGGTGCATCCGTTCTGGTTGATGACGGCAAGTTTGGGCGGGGCCTTCTTACGCGGCGGTTTCGCGGCTTTTTCGGCCGCTATTGCGAGCGCTTTCTCCAGAGAATCCTGACTGTCAGCTAAATATCCATCCATCATTTTATTATAACTTCCTCGCAAGTTGAGTCAAGAAGTAACCCGTCCCGAACGCTAGAATGCCGGCCACGAAGATGCCGACCGCCATCGATTCGCTGTGGTTGTATTCGCCGGCCCAGATCGCGGACGGCAACACGAGCAGCGCCGTCAGCTGCAGCGCCCGCCCGATAAAATAAAGCGGTTTTTTCATCCGCCGACGGGCAGCCCGGCGCCGTCGAGGCGCAGCCATTTCTTCGGGTCAAACTCGGGCAGGCGGTCGAGGTCCGCCGGCTCGACGTCGAGGATGTCTTCAGCGCGGAACGGCATCACCGACGCATCGTAAACCCCGAGCACTTCCCGGCGGTCCAGGATGAACACGTTGGGCACGCGGCTGCCGTCCCTGAGCACGATTGTTACTAGATGGCCGCGATAGATCGCGCGCGGTGTTTTTTTTAGCTTGTCGATCAGCGCCTTCGGCAGCGCCCTCTGCTCTTCGGGCACCAGCACGCTGCGGACGCCGTATTCCTTTTTCGAACGCTCGAGCTGCACGGTCTCGCGCCCTATGCGCGCATCTTCGTAAGCACGGTCCACTTTGTTGTACATGACGACGATCAGCGGGACGAGCAGCACCATCCAGCTGCCGAACACAGCGGCGACCCATAAGATAGGCACGCCTTTCTGGTCCATCGGGCCGACGTGGCGCGCGATGAAACCCGTCCAGAACCAGCAGGAAATAAAAAACGTCACGATGGTCAGCACGATCCAGCCGATCCACCACAGCACCGTATTGTCTTTTTCTGTTTTTTTTGTCATCGATCAGCCCTTTTCTTTGAGAAGCTTCAAGTCGTCCGCCAGTTTTTTCACCGCCGCTTCGTCCGCATAATCGTAATAGCCGCGGATACGGGCCTCGCCGTCCAGGAGCAGGAGCCGCAGCCCATGCAAATTCGGGTTGCCGGTATTCTCAAAATGACAGTCTTCCAGCAGGCGTCCGACCGTTTCCGGGGACCCTGTCAGAAAATACCACTCCCCTTTCCGAGCCTTGAATTTTTGCGCGTAGCCGGCCAGGACCTCCGGCGTATCCTTTTCGGGGTCGACGCTGAAAGAAATCAGGCCCGGAGTGCCCGGCATGGTTCCCTGAAGCAGGCCCATTTTGAAGTTCATGGCCGGGCACTCATTCGGACAGCTGGTGAACATGAAATTGGCGACCCATGGCCTGCCCTTCATATTCTCGAGTTCAAAATCCCGCCCGTCGGTCCCTTTCAAGCTGAACGGCCGCAGCGTTCCCAGCACGGGCAGCGCGGGCCGCGCCGACGCCCGTTCCTGCGCAACGTAGCGGCCTAAAAAGAAAAGCGCCGGCAGCGCTATCAGGTTGAACAGAATGAACGCGGCCCATAGGCCTTTTTTCGACGGCTGAGCACCCGTCATATGATCTTATCCGCCATCATCGAAAAAATCAAAACCATCAGGTAGTAGATCGAAAGCGACACGAATTTTTTAGCCTCCGCCATCCTTCCGTCCGAAAGCCGCAGGGCCTCGCTGATGAAGTAAACGCCCGAAATCAGTGCTGCAGCGAGATAAAGCATGCCTCCGAGGCCCAACCACACCGGATACAGCGTAAACGGAAGCAGCGCCAGCGAGGTCAATACTATCTTTTTACCGGTACTTTGCCCGTCCGGATCGTTACGCGTAAGCATGCGAAGGCCGCCTTTTTTATAATCGTCGCGGTAGACCCAGGCGATGGCAAAAAAGTGCGGTAGCTGCCAGAAAAAAAGGATAAGAAAGATCGACCAGGCTTCGGCCGACAGCGAGCCGCGAAAGGCCGTCCATCCGATCAGGCACGGCAGCGCGCCGGGAAGGGCGCCGGCCAGCGTGTTCAGCGGCGTGCGGGCTTTCAGCGGCGTGTATAGAAATAGGTAACTTAAAGCCGTAAGCAGGCCGAGAAAAAATGCCAGGCGGTTGGTGAAGACGAGCAGACAGGCAAGACCTGCCGCCGTCAGCACGACGCCGAAAACGAGCGCTTGTTTGGGCCGGATGCGGCCAGCCGGCAGCGGACGGTTTTCCGTGCGCTTCATTTTCGCATCGATGCCGCGTTCGAGGTATTGGTTCAGCGCGTTGATACCTCCCCCGATGAGTGCGCAGGCCAGGAGAGTCCCGAGAAGTAGTGCGGTCTTCAGCGGCTCCGGGCGCGCATAGGTATAGGAGGCCATGAAAAAACCCAAAAGCGCCGTCGCCAGCGCCAAAAGCATCAGGCGCGGCTTTGTCAGGGCGAGGTAAGGCTGGTAGGTTTCCATGGTCAGGCCTTCTTCAGGAGCCGGAACGACCTCAGCGTCAGATAGGCTGTTGCGCCAAGGATCAGCGCGCCGTTTGTCTGGTGGGCCGTCGTGAAGAGTATCTCGGCCGTGCGCGGCATAGGGCCGGGCTCCATCACGAGCTTGTAGATGTAGGAGCCGAGCCCCAGAAAGAGCTGTGTCGACACGAGCACCGCCAGAAACATCGCCGGTTTCAGAAAAAGTCTCTGGACGGGTTTTTCCTTGGCCGTCTTGGGGATGATAAAAACCACGTGTATCAGGATCAGAAACGCCGTTACGAAATGGTAATTCAGTCCCGTATGCTCAGGCGTGTGGCGCACCATAGCTCCGAGCACCAGCTGCAGGTAAACGAACCCCAGCGTCGTCAGGAAAAGACGCTGAATGGTTCCTGAGCGCTTGGCGATAACAACCGGGGTCTCCCACCAGTCTCGGGACGTGAACAGGGCCAATAGGCACATCACGACGAAGAAAGTCTGTCCCAGGCAGGCGTGAGCAACGGATATAGGTGTCGGAAGCAGGTAAATGACGGTCAGGGCGCCCAAGAGGGCCTGCGCCACAACCATCAGCAGCGCCAGAAAAGCGACTCCTTTCACCCACCCCCTCTTTTCTTTGACCAGGTACAGGACGTTCACTGCGAGCGTCATAAGGCCCACGGTGGCGGCGATGACGCGGTGCGAATGCTCAAAGCGGATGCCGCCTATCATCGGCGGA
>CAZCVC010000040.1:6895-8773 GCA_964502045.1 uncultured Planctomycetia bacterium
GTAGGTCTGCGGCCAGTCCGGCACCGAAAGGCCCGAACCGGTGCTCGTGACTAGCCCGCCGGCCGCGATCAGCACGAGCGTCGCGGCCGCGGTGACGAGCGTGAAGCAATGAACGGCCTTCTGGTACATGCTCTCTTTCTAAAAAAAGCCGCCCATTCTCACGGGGTGACCGTTCGAATGGGCGGCAAGGTTTCTTGCGTCGGAATTAAGCTTTGAACTTCACTTCACACGGCGTGCCGGCGTCGGTGACGGTCACCTTCTGCGTCTGGGTGCCGTACTTTTCGTGCCAGGCCTCGATCGTGTATTCGCCGGCCGGCAAATCCTTGATCTCGGCCGTGCCGTTGTCGCCGGTGACGGCGTAGTACGGATGGTCGAGAACGCCCGCATAGGCCTTCATCCACGGATGGACTTCGCACTTGATCTTCACCATCACTTCGGGCTTATCGAATTTCTTGGTCAGCTTCATGCCCTTGATCGGCATGCCGAGGTTGAACTGCTGGCTGGCCGTCGGAAGCGCGTGCACGTTGTGAAGCGTGTCGTCGCTGTTGCGAATCTCGAGCGGCTGGCCGGTTTGGAGGCCGAACACTTTCGGCGTGTAATGGCAGCCGACCTGGTCGAACACGACCGGCGTTTTCGGCACGTCGTATTTCTTCTGCGGCACACCTTCTTTCACGTAAACGAACACGTTCTTCAGCGTACCGTCGGCGTTAACAACGACATCGTCGGAGTCCAACCCGTTCGGGTGCATCGCTTTGCACTTCGGATCGGCGTCGGTCTTGATCTTATCGGCGGCCGGCGCAGTGCCCTCAAAACCCGCCTTAACGGACAGGGTCGAAGCGGAAACGTCGGAAACGGCGAACAGGGACACAAAAAGGGTTAAAAAAGAGAACATAAAACGGCTTTTCATTGATGCTCCTAAAATATGATTAAAAGAAGGGTGTGTTAATTCAGATCGCCTACTATTTTATCCCCGGAGAGTCCCGGTGGCAATAGAATTCCAAAAGGCGTTTTAAGCCTTTTCCTGGGCAGGCGTCTTTTCGTAGCGGTACAGATAATCGCGTATCGCGTCGATCTGTTTGGCGGCGTCGCCGCCGAGGATGTCGGCCGCGGGGCTCTGGCCGTCCGCGAAGAACGTCGGCATCATGGTGCCCTCTTCGAGCTTCTGCGGGTCCGCGATCCACTCCCGGACCCAGCCGGGCTTCAGGCGCGTTTTCGTCAGCGTGAGGTCGGGCGCCAGGAACGAGCTTCCCATGGCCGCGCTTTCCTGCGTGATCTGGTGGCATTTGATGCACTGGAACATGTCGAAGAGGATCCTGCCCTGCTCGAGATTTTCCGGCGTCGTTTCGGGGATCTGGAGGCCGCCGAAAGAGATCTCCTGGTGCGAACGGTGGTTGAAGTAATGGATCAGCGCCGTCAGTTCCTTCTCCTCGAATCCGAATGTTGGCATACGGTACGTCAGCCACGGGCGTATCGGCGTAGGCGTTTTCAGGAAGTCGTGCAGCCATTTTTCCTGGACCTTGGCGCCTTCCCCGTCCAGGATCGGCGGCATTTGGCCCGTGTCCTCGGTGATCGCGCGGATCGTGCCGGCGGTGCCGTCGAGCGTGTGGCAGCCGTTACAGTTATGCTTCGCGATCAGCAGGCGGCCGTTCTCGGTCTCAATGTCTTGGCTCGTCAGGCGGCGCTGCATCTCGAGCGGGATTTGCTCCTCGGTCAGACTCAGCACGAATGTCGTCAAGGCCTCGATCTCCTCGTCGGTGAATTTGAATTGCGGCATGCGCAGTTTTTCGTCGTAGAGTTTTACCTTATTGTGGTCAAAGATGCGCGGGTCTTTGAGCTTCTGATGGATGAAGCTTTGGCGCGAGTGCGCAATGTCGACGA
>CAZCVC010000041.1:0-8749 GCA_964502045.1 uncultured Planctomycetia bacterium
ATGAACGACCCCGCCGTCGCCGACGACCGCCATTTCCTCGAAAAAATGCGCGTCTGGGCGCCATACACGCTGGCCGAGGGCGAAGAAAAGATCATGTCCATCAAGGCCAACACGAGCGGGAGCGCGTTCTCGCGGCTTTTCGACGAGGTGCTCAACAGCGTCCCGTTCTACGTCGAGGAGAACGGCAAGCGTGTGAAGAAGACCGAGGGCGAGGTGCTGGCGCTGTTCCACTCCGCCGACCGGGAAACGAGAAAAAAGGCCTCCGCGAGCCTCGCCGAAGGCATGGTCCAAAATACACACCTGCTCACGTACATCTACAACATGATCCTGGCCGACCAGCGTGCGTCGCTGAAGATCCGCAACTATAAGCACCCGATGGACTCGATGAATCTGTCCAACGAGATCGACTTCGACAGCGTGCAGAACCTCATCAAAAGCGTGCAGGCCTCCTATCCCCTCGCCCAGCGCTACTACAAGCTCAAGAAAAAATTGCTCGGCCTCGACACGATGTACGATTACGACCGCTACGCGACCGTCGAAGCCGAGGAAACTAAGATAAGCTTCGAAGAATGCAAAAACATCGTGATGGAAGGCTACAACGCGTTCTCACCGGAGGCCGGCAAGATCGTCGGGCAGTTCTTCGAGAAGCGCTGGATAGACGCCGAGATACGCGAGGGCAAGCAGGGCGGCGGCTTTTGCTGCCAGACCACGCCGGATCTACACCCGTACATCCTCGTGAACTACACCGGCTCTCTGCGCGACGTGATGACGGTCGCGCACGAACTCGGACACGGCATGCACCAGTACCTCGCGCGCCGCGCCGGCGTGCTCGAGGCCGACGCGCCGCTGACGATGGCCGAGTGCGCGTCGGTGTTCGGCGAGATGATAATCTTCGAGAAGATACTCGAGAAGGAAAAAAACCCGAAAAAGCGCCTCGCGCTGCTCTGCGGCAAGATCGACGACAATTTCGCGACCGTGTACCGCCAGATCGCGATGACGGATTTCGAATTGATGGCCCACGAAACCGGCCTGAAGGACGGCGAACTCGCCGCCGAACGCCTCTCGGACTTCTGGATCGAGGCCAACGCCAGATTTTACGGCTCCAGCGTCACACTGACCGACAACTACCGCCACGGCTGGAAGTACATCCCGCATTTCGTGCATTCGCCGTTCTACTGTTACGCGTATTCGTTCGCGCAGCTCTTCGTGCTCTCGCTTTATCAGAAATACAAAGAAGACCCCAAAGGCTTCATCCCGAAATATTTCGAGATGCTCGCGCTCGGCGGCTCGCGCAAGCCCGAAGACATCGCGAAGCTCGCGGGTCTCGACATCAAGGACAAGGGGTTCTGGAATTCGGGATTGAAAATTCTGGAAGACCTGGTGGCCCAGGCCGAAAAAATTTCCGGCTGAAGTCAGCCGGTGCCGACGAGGCCGAACTCTTCTTCGAGCCTTTTGCGCGTCGCGCGCTCGTCGAACGTACCGGACGCGGAGGCGCCGTCCGAGGACGATGAGACCGACGTCGACCGGGCCAGGCCGTTGACCGTCGTCGTGGACCCGCTCACGTAAGCGGTCGAAAACGTTCCCACCGAAACGCCTGACGCGATCCCCAGAGAGGCCGCGATGTTCAGCCGGCCGTAGCCGTAGTAAGGGTCCCAGCCGACGGCGCCCAAATCGGCGGCGCCGTTCTTTAATTGCGTCTTGAGAAAATCAAGCGTCGCTCCCGGATATTTGTTAAGCAGCAGCGCCAGCGAGCCCGACACGTACGGCGTCGCCATCGAAGTGCCCGAGGCGCGGTAATAGTTCGAGGCGACAGTGGTCCCGATGTGGTAGCGGCTGCTGCCCAGCGACAGGATATCCACGCCGGGAGCCGTCAGGAAAAGCTTGCTGCCGTAGTTGGAGAACCAGGCACGAGAGTCGTACGCGTCGGTGGCTCCGATCGCGATTACGCCGTCCAGGTTGGCCGGCGTGAAGTAATCGACGTTGTCGTTCGAATTTCCGGCCGCCGCAACAATGACGCTGCCGAGGCTCCGCGCGAAATTGACGGCGTCCTGAACGAGCGCTGTGCTATAAGCGTCCACATAACCGCCGCCCAACGAAACGTTGATGATGTGGGCACCGGCCTTCGCGGCGTAACGGATGCCGTTGGCCACCGCCTGAAATGTCCCCGAACCGGCGGCATCCAACACGCGGACCGGGATGATCTTCGCCATCGGCGCCACGCCGATGATGCCCTTGGAATTGTTGCCGACGGCCGCCGCGATGCCGGCCACGTGGGTGCCGTGGCCGTTCAGGTCCATAGGGTTATTGTCATTGTCCACGAAATCCCAGCCGCGCACGTCGTCGACGTATCCGTCGGCATCATCGTCGATGCCGTTGCCGGCGATCTCGAACGGGTTCGTCCAGATGTTAGCCGCGATGTCCTCGTGGTTCAAGAGGACGCCGGTGTCGACGATGCCAATCTTGATGCCCTCGCCTTTGTAGAGATCCCAGACCGCGCTCGACAGCCCGATCTTCTTCACGCCCCAAAGGTCGTCATAGGCCTGGCCCCAAGAACCGGTCCTGGAATAATAGGGATCGTTCGGATTGACCTGCGGGGTCCTGGATCCGCCGTTGTTGCCGCGCCGCGACAAAGAATTGATCTCCTCGCGCAAGCGTTCGAAATCCTGGCGATTACGGATACTACGAATATTGCGCAGGGATGCGTTCTCAACATCAGCAGGTTTGCGGCCCTCGCCGATCGAGGAGCGCTGGCGGGTTTCGTATCGTTGGCCCGCCCAGGAGGACAGGGACAATGGAAGAGAGAGGGAAAAAACAGCGATGATGATGATGGAACGGATTTTATTCAAGATACTGTCCCCTTGATTTTGACTTTATCGTCAGACGCCAAGCATGCCTCGGACTTGTTAGCCATACTGATCTCCGCCATTCTGCGACTGCATGAAGGTGTCAAACAGGTTAGGCATTGTTTCGCGTAGCTAAACGGAGGGCTGCATGTCATTGTCAAAAAACAGACCATTCTGACTGAACCGGCCCGACGCGACATCGTTATGGTATCTAGCGGTGAGTTGCTGCTGGAGTTCTGAGGCCTGGATCGCTTGGTGCATTCGCACGTAGTCAATAGCGCCAGATGGCGGCACCCAAGACAATAGTTGTTCGTGCGTAGGCTGGTCTGAGTACCCCTGTCTTTCGATCACTCGCACCGAGTTGGTTCGCGGGTTGTAGAAGTAATGAGCATAGTCGTTATATGACCACACTTCGCCCGCCTGTGTCGCGGCGGCCAGCACTTGCGACCAGTCACGCCCTGTCCCGCGATACATTGGTTGGCCGTAGATGCTGATGTCCTGCACCCCCTGAATTTGCGGCGATTGCGGTGTGTCCACGGCGGCAGCGACATTGGCAGTCTGATTATTCGAGTCAGAAGCAGGCAGCGGGTCATAGACACCATATGCCCATCTCCGACCGACGCTGTCGCCGGCATTGAATTGCCGAAAAGCTTGGCGTGTCTGATCCCACAACAGTCCGGGAGAAGTCACAATATAGTTTAAAATGGAAGCGTATTTAGGCTTCGTGCCATACTGGTTGTAGTACCGTAGTTCACCCCTGGTCCTGTCTACATCCAGAGCCTTCAGCTGCCTCAGATCGTCGTCACTGAAGTTGCCGGAGATGATCATGTTGGCTCCTTGCGCCAATGGCTCGATCAAGGCTTCCGGTATCTTGCCATTGGCCGCATTTTTCCAAATGTTCGGATCAGCCTCCATCATGATCTTGTACTGAGCTGCCGAGAAATTTGGAAACGCCTTCTGAAGACCGGCGATCCTTTCTTGGATCTGGGCCCGGGTCAGGGTTTGATCTCCAAGCATGTCCCGGCCTTGCTGGTCATACAAATTCATGTCGGGATACCCCGGCTCTCCCAGAGTTATAAAAGTCCCGCCGAGATCGTAACCCTGCCCTCCCGAAAAGTTGAGCAGCGTGTGACCTTCATAAGTCCACGCCGGCAAGGTCGTGGCCGTCGCCGCCGTTGCATAGGACGGGACGTTTCCGTCACCCGCTACCGGCGTCACCGGTGTCGACAGCAAAGCCGATCTGCTGGAGGTCGCACGATAAATATAATTTCCCTGTGCGTCCTGATAGACCGGGGCCGGATTGACGGTCGTTTGTGTCGTCTGCGCGGCCACCTGGTTCGTCGTCGTTGTGGCGGCGGCGACCTGATTGCTCGAAGATGTTACTGCTGGTTCAGCCCCCTGAGAGCCGCCGATCGCTTTGTTATATTCCACGTCGCTCATACTCAGGTATAACTGCCCGTAGTCATTGCGTGAGTCAAAGGCAGGAAGCGGGTCATAGACGCCGTACGCCCAGTTCTGACCGACGCTGTCGCCGGAATTGAATTGTCGAAACGCTTGGCGTCTCTGATCCCACAGCAGTCCGGCAGAATTCACGACTCCGTTGAGTATGGAAGCATATTTTGGTTTCGTGCCGTACTGGTTGTAGTACCGTAACTCGCCCCGGGTCTTATCTACATCCAGAGCCTTCAGCTGCCTCAGACTTCCGGCGTCGAAGTTGCCGGAGAAGATCGTGCTGCCGGCTTGCGCCAATGGCTCGATCAAGGCTTCCGGTATCTTGCTATTGGGCGCGCTTTGCCAGATGTTTGGGTCAGCTTCCATCATGATCTTGTACTGACCTGAGGTAAAATTGGGGAACGCTTTCTGAAGACCGGCGATCCTTTGTTCGATCTGGGCACGGGTCAGGGTTTGATCTCCAAGCATGTCCCGGCCTTGCTGGTCATAAAGGTTCATATCGGGGATGCCCGGCTCTCCGAGAGTCACAAAGGTCCCGCCGAGATCATAGCCCTGCCGTCCCGAAAAGTTAAGAAGCGTGTGGCCTTCATAGGTCCATGCCGGCAGGGTCGTCGCCGTTGCCGCTGTGGCATAGGACGGAACGTTTCCGTCACCCGCTACCGGCGTGACCGGCGTCGCCAGCAAAGCTGATCCGCTGTAGGTCGGACGATAAATATTATTCCCCTGCGCGTCCTGATAAACCGGGGCCGTCGTAGCGGCGCTCTGACTCACCACTCGAGTCGCGGCTTGATTGACGACTGCGGACGTTTGCTGCACGGCCGCCGAAGTCGTCTGCACGGCTGCCTGAGTCGTCGTCTGCACGGCGGCGGCAGTAGAGCGTGTGCGGCGCACCCTCGTATTGACCTGTTGCTGCGTCTGCGCCAATTCCTGTTGCCGTTGGACCACCCGTTTGCTTTTAAGAACGGCATTCTCGGTTTCAGATACCGTTCTGGCGGCACCCGTGACGGTGCGCCGTCGGGATTCGGGCGGAGCGGCCCATGAGATCGTTAAAGGCTGCACGATGAGAGAGAAAATGATGCTCACAGCGATACATTTGATCATTTTCATGGACATCTCCTCTCGTTGTTTCAAAAAAATTTTAAAAAGTGGGTAAAAATTTCCTTGCGATCATCGATTTAATAAGAGCTTACACGGCTTAATGAGAAATGCAATACGTCTGCCAGGGGTGAGAAGTTATGATTAATTACGATTAAATATACTGTAAAAACCAGAGCAAAAGGATTAAGGGCTGCGGCGTTTTTTACCGATAGAGGAGGTTCACGGGATCAAATTGACTCCGAATCGCCGAGCGATCAGAGCGGTCAGAATAAAACAACCGAACGTCACCAGCGCGCAAACGCACAGCGATACCCAGAAATTAACGCCTTTCTCCATCAGCCACGGCATGATCAGGAACATCGGCAGCGTCGGCACGACGTACCAAAACGTGTAATAGGCGTGGTTCCCGATCTTGACGCTTCCCTGTTTTTCGACGTAAAGCCAAATCATGGCCAGTATCGTCACGAGCGGCAGAGAGGAAATGAGCGCGCCCATCTTGTCGCTTTTTTTGGCGACCTCGGAAACGAGGACGATCACAAAAGCCGTCACGGCATATTTGCTCACAAGCCAGGCCGTCATCGGTTCTCCCACTCCCACGCCGACCGTATCATTTCCTTCAAATCGCGCTTCGGCGCCCACTTCAGGATTTTTTTGGCTTTCGCGGCGGAGCCGACGAGCCGTGAAGGGTCTCCGGGACGGCGGGGGCCTATCTTATAGGAGATCGTGCGTCCGAGGACCTTTTCGGCGGTCTTCAGGATTTCGAGATTGGAGAAGCCGCGGGACCAGCTCAGGTTGAACGCCTGGTTTTTCACGCCGCGGCCGAGCGCCTTCAGGGCCAGCAGGTGAGCGTCGGCGAGGTCGTCCACGTGGACGTAGTCGCGCACGCAGGTGCCGTCGGGAGTCTTGAAATTGCCGCCAAAAACCGTGAATTTCTTCCCATTTTTGGCGGCCTTGAGAATATTCGGAATGATGTGCGTTTCCGGATCGTGCTTCTCCCCGATTTCGCCGGAGTGATGGGCGCCGCAGGCGTTGAAATAGCGAAGCGCGATGTACGTGAAGTCCGAAGAGCTGGCCAGGTCGTTCATCATCCATTCGGCGATGAGCTTCGAAGCGCCGTACGGGTTCGTGGGTTTCTGCGGGTGATTTTCGTCGATGGGCAGGCGCACGGGTTCGCCGTACGTGGCGCAGCTGGACGAAAATATCAATTTTTTCACTTTGGCGTCGCGCATCGCCTGAAGCAGGTTCATCGTGCCGATCACGTTGTTGTCGTGGTATTTCATCGGATTTTTCACGGACTCGCCGACGAACGCGGCGGCCGCGAAATGAAGGACCGCATCGACCTTGTATTTCCGGAAAAGCGCCTTCAGGTCCGCCGGGCGGCGCAGGTCGCCTTTCATGAACGCGGCGCGGCGGTCGACCATCACGCGTTGTCCCATACTGAGATTGTCGAACACGACGACGCGCAGATTTTCCTCGAGAAGGCGCTTCACCATGCACGAGCCGATATAGCCGGCGCCGCCGGTGACAAGAACGCGTGCTTTTTTCACGCGGCGATGCCCAGGTCGGGCGCGGGTTCGTCGCCGCTGAAGATGAGCTCGATGGCCTTTTTCGACAAGAGCAATTTCGTGAAGCTGTGCACGGAGTCACGGCGGACGAGGCGTTCGGCGACGAACATCGCGCCCCAGCGGAAAAGATTCACGCCGTACTTCAGCGTCAACAGCGCCTTCAATACGACGACGCCGCCGAGGCCGTAGTATTTGCGCGTGAAATAGATCTGGCTCCGGCGGTATTCGAGCAGAACGTTCATCATGTTCTTCTTCGCCGAAACGCCGCCGTAATGGATGACCGTCGACCTCGGGTCGTAATGGATGCTGAATCCGAGGTCCCGGATGCGGCGGCAGAGATCGATGTCCTCGAAATACATGAAGAAACGGCCGTCGAGCATCCCGGCGCTCAAGAGAGTGTCGCGGCGCGCCATCAGGCAGGAGCCCGAGACCCAATCGACCTCGGCGCTGCCCGAAAATTTCTGCTCGAGATAGTCGCGCACGCCGTGGTCGTTGATCGCGAGGCGGTGATGCAGGACCTTGCGCACGATCTCCGAAAAAAAAGTCGGGAAACTGCCCCAGGAAAGCTGGAGGTTGCCCTCTTCGTCGTTGTCGATCTGCCGCACGCCGACGGCGCCGACTTCCGCGTGTTCCACGAGCGTATCCAGCATGCTGTCCAGCGCGCGACCGGGGATCTTCGTGTCGCTGTTCAAGAGCAGCACGTATTCGCCGCGGGCGTTCGAGATGCCGAGGTTGTTGGCGCGCGCGAAGCCAAGGTTGGCACCGGTCTCGATCGAAAGGATCTCGGGGAAAACTTCGCGGATCACGGGGAGGCTGCCGTCGCGCGAGTCGTTGTCGATGAGGATGATCTCGTACGGCCTCGAAGGCGGAAATTGGTAGATCGAGCGGATACACTGCATCGTGTGCTCGGGAGTCTCAAAATTGACGATGACGATGCTGAGCGCGACGTCGCGGTTCATGCCGGAAACCCCTTCGTCTTCCAGCGGCGGTGCGACCACAACCACTGGTCCGGATGCTCGAGCACAAAATTTTCCAGCACGCGGTTGTACTCGCGCGTATTTTCGGCGATCTCGGCGTCGGCGTCTTCACGTTCGACCCATGCGAGCGGCTCCAAAAATTGCATCACATGGCGGCCGCCGGCCTCGCGGTAGCAGACGGTCGGAACCACCGGCGCCTGCGTTTCGCGCGCGACGAGCGCCAGGCTCTTGAACGTGCCAGCTTTTTTGCCGAAAAAATCGACGAGGATGCCGTCTTTCTGCGGGTTCGCGTACTGGTCCTGAATGAACACCACGACTTCGTTCTTCTCGAGCGCCGCCAGCACGTGTTTGAGCGAGTTCTTCTTCGGGATCACGTTCAGACCCGCGTCGTAAAATCGGCGGAAAAGCAATTTCTCGATAAATTTGTTTGTCAGCAGGCGGCGCAGCACGTGGATACGGCCCTTGAACTCCTTGAAATGCGTCATCGCGGCGACCGGCGTGAACTCCCAGTTGCCGAAATGCCCGGTCAGGAGCAGAATGCCGCGGTTTTTTTCCCCCGCTTTGACCAGGTGCTCGTAACCGACCACCCGCACGAGCGAGTCCATCGCAGCCTCGTTCATCAGGCCGCGTCCCAGATTTTCGGCCGCCAGCTTCACGAGGTGTCCGTAATAGCACTGCGCCAGCGCCTTGATCTGGGGCGGCGAAAACTGGCCGCCGAATACAATGCGAATGTTGGAGAGGATGATATTTTTGCGGAACGGAATGAAGTAATAGGCCAATTTTCCGGCCAGCGTAGGCTTCGGGATCAGGGCTT
>CAZCVC010000042.1:0-8743 GCA_964502045.1 uncultured Planctomycetia bacterium
CCGCTTCGAGCGCTTCCCCGGTGGTCCTCACCGTGACCAGGATGTCCGCCGCCCGCACGATCCTCCCCGCGCCGCCGCCGCTCACGACCCGTCAGCCGCCCTCGATGCCGACGAGCCCGATGTCCTTGACCGTCGCCTCGGCGCAATTTCGCGGACAGCCGACGACGCCCATCTTCACTTTGCCCGGCGTGTAGAGTCCCTCGAGAAGAGTTTCGAGCTTGATGCCGGTCTCAATCGAGTTCTGCGTGCCGTAACGGCAGAAGTCCGTGCCGACGCAGGATTTCACCATGCGCACGGCCTTCGCGTACGCGTGACCTGAAGGCATGCCGAGGTCCGCCCACATCTTCGGCAGGTCCTCCTTTTTCACGCCCAAAAGATCGATGCGCTGGCTTCCCGTGACTTTCACCATCGGAACTTTGTATTTGTCGGCGACGTCGGCTATCTTTCGCAGTTCCGCGGCGCTGGTCACGCCGCCGCGCATGCGCGGGATGACGGAGAACGTGCCGTCTTTCTGGATGTTGGCATGCACGCGGTCGTTGATGAAGCGCGCCGAGCGGTCTTCCTTGTGGTCGCCCTGGTTGGCCTCGTCGATGACGAACGAGAGCGCCGGCTTGCAATACGAGCAACCTTCGCCGTTGCCGTAAATGTCGAGGATATCCTGCACCGTCTTCAGTTTCTGCGTGAGGATCATCGTGCGGATCTTTTCCTTCGGAAACGGCACGCAGGCGCAAAGGACTTCTTTTTTTTCCTCTTCAAAATCACCTCCGGCCACCGATTTCAAAATATCCTGGACGAGACAGGCGCACGTGCCGCAACCGGACGAGGCCTTCGTGCAGGCCTTCACTGCGGATAGGGTTTTGAGTCCGTTGTCACGGATCGCCGAAACGATCTGACCCTTGGACACGCCGATGCAGCCGCAGATCGTATCCGAATCGGGACGCGACATCACGTCGGTCGGGGATCCCGGCACGGCAGGCGGCGTGTCGAACAACAGATGCTGCCTTTTTTCCGAAACGATCTCCTTTTTCCGGATCAATTCTAAAACGCGGTTCGAGTCCTTCGCGTCGCCGATGAGGATGGTGCCCACGACGCGCTCCCGGTGGATCACGATCTTCTTGTAGATGCCGAACGCGTGGTCCTGGTAGCTGATCACTTCTTTTTCGGGCTCGCCGTCGCGGTAATCGCCGGCGGAAAAAAGTTCGATACCCATGACTTTCAGTTTCGTGGCCGGCGTGGAACCTTCATAAGGCGCCGTTTCCTCGCCCGCGATGGTGGAGGCAAGCACCTTGCCCTGCTCGTAAAGCGGCGCGACGAGGCCGTACACTTTTTCGCGGTGCTCGGCGCACTCGCCGACCGCGTAGACGTCGGGCTCGCTGGTGCGCATCCAGTCGTCGACGACAATGCCGCGGTTGACCTTGAAGCCGGCGCTCTTCGCGATGTCCGCGTTGGGCCGGATGCCGCAGGCAACGACGACCATGTCGGCGCCGGTGACGGTGCCGTCCTTGAAAAGCACGCCGTCGACATGCGATTCGCCGAGGATGCGGGCCGTGTTCTTGTTGAGCAGGACTTCGATTCCGAGTTTTTCTATCTCGCGTTTCAGGAATTGCCCGCCAACCGTGTCGAGCTGTACGTCCATCAGGCGGTCCATGATATGAACGACGGCGACCTGCACGCCCTGGTTGGCAATGCCACGGGCGGCCTCCAGGCCCAAAAGTCCGCCGCCGATCACAACGGCGCGCTTGGCCTTCTTGCAGTATTCGAGGATGCCGGCCGTATCGGCCATGTTGCGGAACGTGAACACGCCTTCCTTTTTGATGCCCTCGATGGGCGGGATGAACGCGTTGGACCCCGTCGCGAAGAGCAAATAATCGTAGTAATGGGAGCCCGCGTTGTCGGTATCGACGAATTTTTCCTTGCGGTCGACCGAGAGGACCTTCGTACCGAGATACAGCGAAATGCCGTTTTTGTCGTACCACTCCTTGCTGTTAATGTAGATGTCCTCGACGGATTTCTCGCCGGCCAGCACCGAGGACAGAAGGATGCGGTTGTAGTTGTAGAAAGGCTCTTCGCTGAATACGCTCACGCGTAAGTCCGGCCGCTTGGCCAGGATCTGGTCCACGCAGGCCATTCCGGCCATTCCGTTGCCGATGACGAGGAGTCGATTGCCCGGAGCCTTCGGCCGCTCGTCGCCGGGCCCGCCCGTCTTTTCGAGAAGCTCGTTTTCGTGCGCGGCGATCCAGGCGCCGATGCGCAAGTCCAAACGTTGGTTAAAGGTCATCGCTCTCTCCTTTTCTGCCAATAAAAAAATCCTTATCTCGAGAGAGGCGTCATCGCCCCGCGCAAAATAAGGACTTCTTTGTCCTGAAAAAACTCTTTAAGATTTTAAATCAATTTACCAATTCGGCCGACAAAACGATCGCGTCGGCGATCTCTTTCTGCGGCTTATTTTTGTCCATGCTCGCTTTTTGAATGAAGCGGTGGGCGTCTTCTTCGCTCATCTTGTGTCTCTTCATTAAGACACGCTTCGCGAAGTCGATCGCCTTCTTGGTTTCCAGCGCCGACCTCGCGTCGGCCTCCTCGGCCACCAGGCGCACGTGCTCGATCGCCATGGCCGCCTGATTCGCGATCGTCTGGACCAGCTGGATATCTTGCTTCGTGAAAATTTTTTCTTCTTCGGTGTAGCAATTCAGCACGCCGATGATCTTGTCCGAAAGCATCAGCGGCACCGACAGAAGCGACTTCAGCCCTTCCTGCTTCGCAATCTCAGGATAGCCATAGATCGGACTCTGCGTGACGTCCTTCACCTGGATCGCGTGCTTCTTTTCCACGACCTTGCCGCTGACGCTCTGGCCGAGCTTGATCGGCGGCTTGTCGCGGTAAGCGGTGCTGAGGCTCTGCGTGGCCCGGATCACGAGCTGGTCCTTTTTGCCGCTGAGCAGCATCAGCGAGCATATCTTCGAGTCTACGAGCTCGGCCGTCATGCTGACGACCTGCTGAAGGATCGCGTCTAAATCCTGTTTCCCGACCAGCGCGCGGCTGATCTGATACAAAACCTCCAGCTGCCGTTTCTCTTTCATCGAATTGCACCGTTTCCTTATCTATGGCAAGGATACCGGGCCAATGTTACGAACGGATTAACCGCAGGTTAAATCCGGAAGGGGCTTAAAAGTTGACGGTGACCTCGACATAGGCCATGTCGTTGGCCTGGCGCTTCGCGAAGAAGTTGCGGATAACGTCGCCGCCGAAAAAATGTCCGTAATAACCATGGATGGTCACGTCCGGCTTGACCTGCCAGGTGACGCCGATATCCACCAGGTGGCCGAGATTCGATCCGCGGCTGGCGCGGGCCGCGTAATCGTCGAGAACGTTCGTGTGCATCGGGCCCGAACCTACGTACCAGCGGTCCGCTTTTTCGGCAAGACAGAGGCGGTGATACTCGGTGCGGACCGTCCAGGGCTCCGCCGGCTTCACGGTCAGCGACACGAATATATCTTCGCTGTTCTGCATATTGCAAAGAAGGGAGGGTGAATAAAGGCGCGCGGTCGGCATCATCTGGAAAAAAGTGTTGTGCTCGCCGTCCGCGCCGTTTTCGTCGCCGGAACCGTAATTGTACCCCGTGCGTATCCACGGCTTCCACGGCAGTTCCGTGAATTGATAGCCGGTCTCCGCCGCGAACGCGAACGCCTCGTGGTCCACGTCGTACCAGGTGCCGGTCTGATAGACGCCCCAGCCGAGAATATCCCACATGCCGGGTCCGACTTTGTAATTGCCGACCATGTGGCCGCCGAACGAATGGATCTCGATGTCGCTTTCGCGGCCGGCGAGGACCGTGCGGCCCATGTTGTCGAAGCGCGCCGTGGTCGCGGCGATGACGCGGTGGTCGTCGTACCCGTAATAGAAGAAATTTTCCTCCATGCCGGGGATCAGCTTGTCCTTTTTGATGTTGGCCTCGACGGCGATGACGCCCACGTCGCTGATGCTGCGGCCCGCGTATTCCTCGAAACCTCCCTGAGTGGGATGGAAACCCGCGACCTGGATGAACGAGCTGTCGTCCTCGCGCGCGATCCTATAGCCGTCGAACGAGCGCCCGAAATGCGTCCATTCGAAGCCGCCGATCATGCGGTCAGCTATCCTCTGCGACTTGATCGCGTCCAGCCGCTTGTCGCCCGACCTCATCTCGTTTCCGCTGGAATAACTGAAGCGGCCGAACAGTTCGCTCACGCCGCGAAGCCACGGCAGTTCGCCGAAAAGGGGCTTTAACAGCTTGCGGGTTTGCTTGATCTCGAGGTTCAAATATTTCACGAACTGGCCGTACGCGTCGCGCTGGCGGGAATTGGAAAAATACAGCGAGCCCGAACCGGCGCCGGCGCTCGTCGTGGCGGGCAAGCCGGAGAGCTGCGTGTACTGCCACGTCGTATTGACGTTGAAGATCTCGTGGACCCACTTCGAGGAGAGGCGAAGCTGGTTGGCGTAGAAATCATACTGATTGTCGGTGTTGGTGCGGAAATAGTCCCAAGACTCGTAACGGAAACGGTCGCGGCCCCAGAACGATATGACGCCGTAGTCTTCCGGCAGCGTGAGGCGAGCCGGCTCCTTCGCCTGCGCCGGCGCGGCCAGCATCGACACCCCTGCCAGTAGAAGGACAACCCGCCGATTCATGAGGGTCCTATTCTCGCGAAATTTTCGCCAATTCCGGCCGCAGTGAATGGGAGTTTTCGGGAACCAGCCGCGTGAACGACCATCCCCTCTGGACGACCCGCAAAACTAAAAGACCCAAAAAAGCGGCGCAAGCAAACGCGAAAAATCCGGCTCCATAGGAGCCCGCGAGATCCTTCAGTGTGCCCAGCGCCGCGGGAAGGAAAAAGCCTCCGAGTCCGCCGGCGGCGCCTACGATGCCGGTCATGACGCCGATCTCTTTACGGAACCGGAGCGGCACGATCTGAAAAACGGCGCCATTTCCCATGCCCAGACATATCATCCCCGAAAAAAGAAGGGCTACCGTCAGCGCCAGCGGCGGAAGGAAAGCGATCCCCAGCATCAGGACCGCCACCGCGCCGAAAAGCACGCTCAACACGTTCACGCCGCGAAACCTATCCGCCAGATAGCCTCCCACGGGGCGGGCGAAGCTGCCGCCGAAGACGCACAGCGCCGTCAGGTTTCCGGCCGCCACCTTGCCGAGGCCGTACTGGTCATGAAAGAAAATTCCCAGAAAACTCGCCAATCCCACGAAACCGCCGAACGTGATGCCGTAAAAAAAACAGAACCAAAACGTGTCGGCTTCTTTCAGCACCGAAAAATAAGCGGAAATCTTCTTCGGTTTGGGCTGCTCGGGATGCTCTTTCGCAAGAAAAATGAACACAGCCAGTACCAGGAGAACCGGGATCAGCGCCAAACCGAACACGTTGCGCCAGCCAAAAATTTCCGCGAAACGAGGCGCGAACAGGGAAGCGAGCACCGTGCCGCTGTTCCCGGCGCCGGCGATGCCGAGCGCCATTCCCTGCTGCTCGGCCGGATACCAGCGGCTCACGAGCGGAAGTGCCACCGCGAAACTTCCGCCCGCGATGCCCAGAAGGATCCCGAAATACAGCACCGAATGGAAATCGGGCGACCAGAGCCATATCCCCAGAAGCGGTAGAAGGACTAAGATCTGTCCGATGATGCCCGTTTTCCGGGGACCGATCGAATCCACGAGCAGGCCCAGCGGGATCCGCACGAGCGACCCTCCGAGGATCGGCAGCGCCACCATGAACCCTTTTTGAGTCGCCGTGAGGCCGAAGTCCTTCGTGATGTACACGCCCAATACGCCGACTAGCACCCAAACCATGAAACTGACATCGAAATAAAGAAACGCCGAAAAAAGTGTCGAGGGATTTCCGCTCCTCAAAAAATCCTTGATCCGCATGATTGTTTTCCCCTTTTTAATACTTTCTTCAATGTCGTCGAATAAAAAAGACGCTCATCCATCGATGAACGTCTTTGTTCCTGGTCAAATATTCCGGAGAAAACTTCGTTATCTTCCCCGCGTGATTCGAAATGTTTTCGGCCGGATCTCCCCGGCACGTGAGAGATTATCCGTGATGGTTGTTACAATCGTATTAAGTGGAAGTAAATTCTAAACTCGGGGCTTTTGGGAGAGGAACTACTCGCGTATGAGGCTGAGGTTGTGGTTCTCGATACCGTAAAGCATCGGCACGATGGTGATCTTCGGATATTCGGAGCGAAGGCGGTGCACTTCGCTCAAGACGAAATCGATCTCGTTGCCTATCTCGAACATCGGCACGAGGGTCAGGAAGTGATTCGTCGCTTTCTCGCGGTCCCAGCCCGCGTGCTCGACGAGGCCGTCGATGAACTGCTGCTTGCGCAAGTGAAGGTTGACCATGCCGCACTGGTCGTGTC
This sequence comes from uncultured Planctomycetia bacterium, assembly GCA_964502045.1. Lineage (GTDB taxonomy): Bacteria > Omnitrophota > Gorgyraeia > 2-02-FULL-51-18 > 2-02-FULL-51-18 > CAMDWQ01. The sequence continues at coordinate 6,397 of CAZCVC010000042.1, forward strand.
CCGCGATCGCGATGTAACGCACGCCGCCGACGGCGATCGCATACGAGATCTTGAACCCGCTCGGGCGCATGTTGGCGCCGCCGGCGCGCAGGATGTAGGCAAAATTGTCGGGAACGTTGAGCGCCTTGCGGTTGTCCATGCACATGCCGACCAGGATCTGAGCGCTCGAATAAGCCTCGTGGGGACGGTTCATATTCTGGTACTCCAGCAGGAGCTGGATCGGCGTATTGTGGTAGACCTTCGGAATGTCCGCTTCACTGCGAACTGGGATCAGTCGATCGGATTTAGGCATGAGAAAATTTTAAGCGATTTCAGAGTAAATTGCCAGGCGAAAAAACGGTACCGAAAAGCGCTTCAAGATTTCTCGGAGGCGACCGTCGCATTTTGAAAAATGCCGATCCATTCCTTTTTTTTCTTTTCCGGAATACGCGGCGCTCGGACCGTGTATTGGACCGTGTGGCAGGCTTTTTTTCCGACGATGAAACGCTGGAGTTCCGCCGCGTCGGCCATTCCCTTGGCGCCCGAAAGCGACCACTCGAACACGATGTCTTTATCGCTTTGGCTGATCACGCGGCTCGAGAATTCCTTACCTACGTTGAAAGGCCGGACGTATTCTTCGTAATAGGCCTGCGGCGTGAACGAGGGCGCCGGCTCCGCGTAACGGTAAACGAAGCGCTCGGTCCAGTCGTCTTTCGACTGACCGTTGGGGACGAATATCATGTACCAGCCGTGTTCGTTGTTCTGCTGCACGACCTGCTTCCAGCGGTGGGGGTCGTCGAATTTAAGCGTGAGGCTCTCTTCCCACGCAAGCGCCGGACAGGCGAGAAACACGGAGAAAAGCAGGACGGTCAAAACGGTTTTTTTCAGCATCGGATTTCCCTGAGGTTAAAGTTCAGGAGGGAGAAGGATTCGAACCTTCGGTACCTTGCGGTACAGCAGTTTTCAAGACTGCCGCATTAGACCACTCTGCCATCCCTCCGAAAATCATTTCTTCAGCAGCGCTTGACCGCCCATGTAAGGACGCAAAACTTCGGGGATCAGCACGGAGCCGTCGGCGTTTTGATAATTTTCCAGGATGGCGATGACGACGCGCGGCAGCGCGAGGCCCGAACCGTTCAGCGTGTGCACGAGCTCGGTCTTGCCGGTGTCTTTGCGCTTGAAGCGGATGTTGGCGCGCCGTGCCTGGAACGCTTCGAAATTGCTGACGGAAGAAACTTCGAGCCAGCGCCCGAGGCCGTTGGCCCAGACCTCGATGTCATAACATTTGGCGGCGGAAAATCCCATGTCTCCGCTGCAGAGCTGAAGCACACGGTAAGGCAGTCCGAGGAGCTGGAGGATCTTTTCCGCGTCCTTCAGCATTTTCTCGTGCTCTTCGTAGGAATTTTCGGGTTTCGAAAATTTGACGAGCTCTACTTTGTCGAACTGGTGCACGCGCACGAGACCTTTCGTGTCCTTGCCGTAAGATCCCGCTTCACGGCGGAAGCAAGGCGTGTAGGCCGTGTATTTGAGCGGCAGGTCTTCTTCTTTCAAGGTTTCGTCGCGATGAAGGTTCGTCACCGGCACTTCGGCCGTCGGGATGAGAAACAGGTCGTCGTCCTTCAGCTTGTACATATCCTCTTCGAACTTCGGCAGCTGCCCCGTCCCCGTCATCGTCGCCCGGTTCACGAGCGCCGGAGGCCAGCACTCTTTGTAACCATGCTGGGTGGTGTGGTGGTCAAGCATGAAGTTCAAAAGTGACCGTTGCAGCCGGGCGCCCTGGCCCGTAAATACGGCAAACCCGCTTCCGGAAATCTTGGCCCCCCGCCCCATATCGAGAATTCCGAGCTCCGAACCCAGTTCACTATGCTCTTTCGGCTTGAATTCGGGCTTTTTGGGCTCCCCCCAGGAGGAAATGACCTTATTTTGAGCCGAATCCGACCCTTTTGGCACGCTGGAATGGGGTATATTTGGGATTACCATGAGGATATCGGTCACTTTTTGATTGATATCCCCCATTTTAGATTCAAAATCGGCAATTTTTTGGGAAACAGCCTTCATGGAGGCGATTTTGTCCTTGGGGTCACCCTTGGCCTTGAGGGTGGCGGTGATCTCATCGTTGGCTTTGTTCTTCTCGGCCCGGAGGGCGTCCAGCTTGGCGTTCTCGGTGCGGCGTTCTTCGTCGAGCTTTAAAAAGGCGTCGAAGTCGAGTTTGGGGGCGCGGATCTTTAGGTGGTCTCTTACGAGATCTTTATTTTCGCGGATGTAGGCTAGGTCGAGCATATAAGCTTGGGTCTCTCCCTTTATAAATATGAATGTGTCGTCTTAGGCTCTTCGAACTCGACACAAAAACCCGTTAAATTATTTGCTG
>CAZCVC010000043.1:0-8540 GCA_964502045.1 uncultured Planctomycetia bacterium
CATTGGTCTTCGTTCGCGGTGCCCAGCTTTTTTTCTCTGCTGAGCGGCTTGGCCGAGGCGCTCAACTTGATGCTGCTGATGCCGCTGTGCCGCGGGCTGATCGAAGGCCATTACAATTTTGTTCGCACAGAGGCCTGGTTCGTCAAGCTGAGCGAATTCCTGCCGTTACAGCAACTGACCAGCTCATTTATTTTCTGCGCGCTGGTGTTGATCGTGTTCCTGTCGGCCATATCCAAGAGCGTGTTCGAATATCTTTCAATCCTGCTCGTCTCCAACCAGATCCGCAAATTCATGAACAACCTTCGCCAGGTGCTTTTCGGACGGCTCATCTCCTTTGGTAAAATTTATTTTGATCAGAATAATCTCGGCGTGATCCATCAGAACCTGATAGCCTCGACTGCGAGGATCGGCAACGACTTGAAGGTCTATCAGCAGGCGCTTACGATGTTCATCCAGCTCTTGATCTACCTTGGCGCGATGTTCTGGATCTCGTGGCAGCTGACGCTGGCCGCATTTCTGATCTTTCCGCTTCTGCATTTTTCGTCGAACTGGCTCGTGCGCCGCATCCGCACGTCGTCGACGAACTACGCGGACGCGATGGACCACTTGTCGAAGCATGTTTTCAACGTGTTCTCGGCGATCGTGCTCGTGAAATCGTACCGTACCGAGCGCAAGGAGATGGAGTCGTTCGGCCGCGCATCCGACGACGTCGCGCACCACGAATTCAGTATCGACAAGAAATACACGCTGATCTCCCCGCTGCAGGATATCATGTTCCTCGTGTTGGTCCTTTTCCTGGTCTCGGTGACAGCATTCCTGATGCGCTTTCACCCGGCCGCGAGCTTCTCGCCGTTCCTCGTTTTCTTCTACGTTCTGAAGCGTTCGTCGAATCATTTCAAATCGCTGAACAGCATCCGTCCGACATTCGCATCCTCGGTCGGCATCTTGAAGAACCTCGAAGGACTGATGCACGACGAGAACAAACACATCGTCACCGGAGGCGTACGGGAATTCAGGGGTTTAGAAAAAAGCATCGTTGTGAAGGACCTGTTTTTCGGCTATCCGACGCGTCCGGCGGTGCTGAAAGGCTGCTCGTTCGAGATCGAAAAAGGCAAAATGACCGCGATCGTCGGCACGACCGGCGCCGGAAAGTCCACGGTGGTGAGCCTGTTGTGCCGTTTCTACGAGGCCCCGCCAGGATCGATCCTGATCGACGGCATCGACATCAACGAATTTTCGCTTGAGTCGTTCTACAGCCGCATTTCCTATGTCAGCCAGGAAGTGCAGCTGATCAATGACACGCTGCGCGCGAACCTTCTTTATGGCGTCGATCCGAAGAAAGTATCTATCGAGAAGATCACCGAGGTGCTCGACCGCGCCCGGCTCGGCGAGTTCGCCGAAAAGCTGCAGCAGGGATTGAACACGTTACTGCAGGAGACCGGAAAGAGCAAATACCTGGCCAGCCTCAACACCCTCGTCGGCGATCGCGGCGTACGCCTGTCGGGCGGCGAAAAACAGCGTCTTTCCATCGCGCGCGCGATCCTGAAGGACGCGCCGCTCTTGATCCTCGACGAAGCGACGAGTTCGCTTGATACGCACACCGAAGTGCTGATCCAGGAATCCATCGCGGAAGCGGCGAAGAGCAGGACGACGATCGTGATCGCGCACCGTCTCTCGACGATCAAGCACGCGGACAAGATCATCGTGCTGGATAACGGGCAGGTAATCGAGTCCGGCACGCTGCCCCAACTTCTCGAGAAAAAAGGTAAATTCCAGCAGCTATGGCAGATGCAGCAATTCGGATGAAACGGACGCGGCTGTTTGCGGGGGAGGCCCGCTGCTTGCGCTATTTGGACCGTGCCGAAGAGGTCGGTGACAAGGCCAATTACGGCATCGTGCTTCTGGAGATGAAAAAACATGGTTGACGTCGTCTACATCGCGGCCTGCTCCCACGACACGCGAATGGCGCGCATCTGCCTGGCCAGCGTGAGGCACTTTTATCCGGACGTGCCGCTGCGCCTGTTGGCGGGTGGAAAGCTGGACGCGGATTTCGTCCGCGAAGCCCGCCGCTATTGGGGCGCCGACGTCGCGCCGCTGCCCGGCGGAAATTACGGTTGGGGTTTCGTCAAGCTGGAACCTCTTTTCGGCCGCGCCGGCGAACGCTTTTTTATCCTGGATTCGGACACCGTGCTGACGGGACCGGTGCTCGACGCCGACGATGGCGCTCATTTTCTGATCGACAACGAGGCGACCGCCGCCGACAACGTCAAACAGCTTTATTATGATTGGGAAAAGGTCCGCCGTCTCGATGCGAAAGCGCAGGCGCCGAAGTTCGTTTTCAACTCAGGGCAATGGATCGGCACGGCCGGCGCGCTCAAGCGCGACGATTTCTCGCCTTGGATCGAATGGACGATGCCGCGGCGCCTGCGGCATCCGGAAATGTTCATGCCCGGCGATCAGGGCGTGTTGAATTACGTGATCAACCAAAAGGCGGCGCAGAACGCCGTCAGCGTCGAACGCCGACAGCTGATGCGCTGGCCCGGTAATGGCATGGCCGGACTGGAGGCCGAGGCCGTTGCGGCGGGTAGTGCGCCGGCCCTCGTCGTGCACTGGGCGGGCATGAAGGACGCGGTGCTGGGACGCATGGCCGGCGCCGACCTGCTCGTTTATTTTGAGAAAGAGTATTTTAGCCGTTTACCGGGCGGAGAGACCCGCCGCCGCCTGAATGCTTGCGCGGACCAGCTGTATCAGCGCCGCCGCGCATTGATGGTCTGGACACGGCTGGCTTATGAATACAAATTGAAACGGAAGCCTGGGACCAAAAAATGAAACAGTTGCCGTCCTTCTCAATCATCATCTGCGCACACGATCCGAAGCCCGAACACCTTGCCCGGACGCTCGAAGGGCTGAAACGCCAGACTCTGCCGCTCACCGAGTGGGAACTGCTGCTTGTCGACAACCGGAGCCGCGAACCTTTGGCCGCTTCGACGGACCTGTCATGGCATCCGTCCGCGCGTCACGTGCGGGAAGAGGAGCTCGGAAAAGTGCCGGCGTTCCTGCGCGGGATCCGCGAGTCGAGAGGCGCGATGCTCGTCATGGTTGACGACGACAATGTGCTCGACCCCGATTATCTGTCGGTGGCCGACCGCTTCCGCCGAGAAAAACCCTGGCTCGGGGCGTTCAGTGGGCAGTGCGTCGGCGAATTCGAAACGCCGCCCCCCGACTGGACGCGGCCCTATCATGCGAACCTGGCGGTCCGCGAATTCCAAGGCGACCGCTGGTCTAATCTTCCCTGGCTCAACGAAACGATGCCGAACGGCGCCGGCATGTGCATTCGCCGGGAGGTGGCGGAATATTATCTGAAGCTGCACGACGACGGGAAACGCAGATTCCAGATCGACCGCGTCGGCAAGGCGTTGCTCGGCGGCGGAGACAACGACCTCGCCGCGTCCGCGACGGACCTGGGGCTGGCCATCGGGCTTTTCGAAGCGCTGAAATTGAAGCACCTGATCCCGGCCGAGCGCCTGACCGAGGAATACCTGCTGCGCATCGTCGAGGGCACCTCGCAATCCGGCGTCATCCTGCTCTCGTATCGTGGCATACTCCGGCCACCGGCTTCGGCCGGGCGGCTGGCGCTCGATTTCGTCAAACTTTTTTTCATGGAACCGCGCCACCGCCGTTTTTTTCTCGCAAACAGGCGCGGCGAAAAGCAGGGACGCCGCGACTTGGCGCTGACGAAGGACTGACGATGGCAAAGATCCTTCTTTGGATTTTCAATCACCGTACTCTGGCGCTGCTGCGCTGGGACATTTATTTTCTTTCGGTGCGGGCCGTCAATTTCCTCACGGGCACCGCCGGCCGCCTGCGCCGTTTCACGGCATCGCGTTCCAAGCCGACGTACCTGAACCTAGGCTCCGGACCTCGCGGCGATTCGGGACCGCAGTGGGTGAACGTCGACGGTTTTCGCGACAAGAACGTCCATTTCCGCCTGGATTTCAGCCGGCGCCTGCCGTTCGCGGACGGCACGTTCGACGGCGTTTTCTGCGAGCACGTGCTTGAGCATTTCACGCTCGAGGACGGCGAACGGATCATGCGCGACGTCCGTCGCTGCCTGACGCATAGCGGTACGGTGCGTCTCGTCGTGCCGGACGCCGAAACCATTATGAGGATGTATTTCGAAAATCCGGACGCGCTGGCGGCGCGCCGCAAAACCGGAACGGCGGCGGAGGCCGTCAATTCGTATTTCCGCCAGCGGTACGAACATCAGTTCCTGTGCGATTGGCCGTCGATGGAGCAGATGCTGAAGCGCGCCGGTTTCTCCCGGGTGGAACACTCGGTGTTCGGGCGGCCCGTCAGTCGCCCGGCCCTCGTGCTCGACGACGAGAAGTACGCGGCCGAAAGCCTTTACGTGGAGGCCGTGAAGTAGCATGGAAAAGATACTGCATATTGTCGAAAGCCTCGACCGCGGAGCCGTGGAGACCTGGCTCATCCGCATGCTGCGTCACGCGCGTCTTCGCGGCGCCGCCGCGGACTGGACGATGTATTGCGTCGTCGGGCGTGCCGGTGCCTTGGACGGCGAGGCGGAAAAGCTCGGCGCCAGGGTCGTGCATTCGCCGGTGCCGCTGACGCAGAAAAAAGAATTCATATGCGCGCTGCGCGCCGAGCTGAAGCACGGCAAATACGACGTGCTGCACTGTCACCACGATCTCGTAAGCGCCGTGTACCTGCTGGCCTCTGCGCGGCTGCCGCTGCGGCGCATCGTTCAGGCGCACAACGCCGACGAACACGTGCCGACGCTGAACCTGTTGAAGAGGAAGCTGCTCCGCGAACCGATGCGCCGCGTCTGTCTTTCGATGGCCGACCGCATCGTCGGCATCTCGGGTCACGTGCTCGACACGATGCTCGGCGGACGGCCGCGGCGTCCGGGCCGCGACACTATCCTATATTACGGCGTCGATACATCGCCGTTCGCAGCGGCCGCCGACCGGGGCGCGTTCCGCCGCGGTCTTGGCCTGCCGGAGAACGGGAAGGTCCTTTTTTTCGGCGGCCGCCTGGTTCCCGAAAAAAACCCGCTTTTCGCAGTCGACGTGCTGAAGGAACTACGTCAAGTCGAGCCGGCCGCTTACGCGGTTTTCGCGGGGACGGGCTCGCAGGAACAAGCCGTCGTCGAACGCGCCCGCAGCCTCGGCGTGGAAAGCGCCGTGAAAATGCTCGGCTGGCGTCCCGACGTGCCGCAGATCATGGGCGCGAGCGATCTGTTCATCTTGCCCAGGCCGGAACGCCCGATGGAAGGCTTCGGTTTGGCGGTCGTGGAAGCCCAGCTTTCGGGAATGCCGATGCTGCTTTCGGAAGGCATCGCCGACGATCCGCTTTTGAGCACGGCTCTTTACACGCGTCTGTCTCTTTCGGCGGGACCGCAGGCCTGGGCACAGGCGGCAGTCCGTCTTTTGATGAGCGAAAAACCTTCAAAGGTCCGGGCCGCGAAGGCGCTCGGCGAATCGCCGATGGACATGGACAACGCCCTAAAAAATCTTTTGAAGCTGTACGAGTGAAAACCGGAAAGATCCGATGAACAGCCGTCTTGAATATATCCGCCGCAACCTCAAATACCTGAGCCCTCCGAACTGGAAGAAGGGTGCGGCCGCCGCTTACCGGCGCATCTTCAGGACCGGCGTGTTCGTCTCACAGGACGAGCTGGGCATGTGCTCTCTCTGCCCGGTGCTGAAGCTCGAAAAGATCCTCGAGCTGGTGCGGCCTAAAAGCGTGCTCGACGCCGGATGCGGCGTCGGCAAGACGACGGTCTACCTGGCCCAGCGCGGACTCGACGTGCTCGGCCTCGAAGCTTCGAAGGTCGCGATCCGCGCTAGCGAAAGGCCGGACCTGATCCGGCGTCACGATCTGAAGGTCCCGCTGGACCTCAAGAAAAAGTTCGACCTGGTCTGGTGCTTTGAGGTCGCCGAGCACATCCATCCGGCGTTCACGAATACGTTCGTCGACACTTTGACGCGACACGCCGGCGTCGTGGCCCTTTCGGCGGCGCCTCCGGGGCAGGGGGGCGAAGGGCATTTCAACGAACAGCCGCAAAACTATTGGGTGAAAAAATTTTCGGAACGCGGTTTCGGCCTGCAAGGTGAATGGACGACGACGATCCAGCGGATCGACGAATTTTATTCCAAAAACATGATGGTGTTCGTGCGCCGGCCGGACACCGTGGGAGGCTCCCGATGAATTCCGCAGGCCCGGTGCGCTCCCTTCAGATCGTCGACACGCTCGGCATGGGCGGTGCCGAGACTTGGCTCATGGAAACGCTGCGGCGGTGGTCGCGGACCGGAGAGGCGAAGATGGATTTTTTACTGACGAGCGGCAACGAAGGCATTTTCGACGCCGAAGCGCGGAGTCTCGGCGCCCTGACACACTACGTTCGCTACGGGCGCGGCAGCCTGACGTCGTTCGCAGGAAAGTTCAAACGGCTTTTACGCGAAGGCCGCTACGACGCGGTCCATGACCATCAGGACTACACGAGCGGATGGCATTTTTTCCTCGGCGGAGCGTCGTTGCCGAAGATCCGGGTCACTCACGTGCACAACCCCTCGTATCAGATCCGTAACAATTACGGCGTGACGCCCGCCCGCCGCCTGACGGCGTGCATCGGCCGCGCGCTCGTACGCCGCTGCGCCACGCACATCGCCGGCACGTCGCGGCAGGTGATCTCCGAATATGGTTTCGACGCGCCGGCATTCTCCGCCGTCCGAAAAGCGGCACTGCACTGCGGTTTCGACACGGCGCGTTTCCAGGGCGACAAGCGCGAGGCGAAAAACAGGCTGTGCCGTGAGTTCGGCTGGCCCGAAAATGCGCGCATCGTGCTGTTCGCGGGCCGCATTGATCGTTCACCGGACCCGGCCGATCTTCAAAACCATAAAAATTCGGCCTTCGCCGTCACGGTGGCGATCGAGTTGGCGAGCCGCGACACCGGAGCCCGCGTGCTTTTTGCCGGCGCCGAAAGTCCGGCCGTCGAGGCGCTCAAGCGGCGCATCGCCGAAGCGGGATTTGCGGACCGCATTGTGTTCGCCGGCATCCGGACGGATATCGAGACGCTGATGAGGGCCGCGGACACGCTTTTTTTTCCATCGCGCGGCGAAGGACTCGGCATGGTCGCCGTGGAGGCACAAGCGGCGGGCCTTCCGGTGCTCGCCTCGACGGCCGTGCCCCGCGAATGCATGGTCGTGCCGGAACTCATGCGTTTCGAGCCGCTCGACGCCGGCCCGGCGCACTGGGCCGAGGCGCTGGCCGAAACGATGGCACGGCCGCCGCAGGCCGCCGACGCCAACCGGCGCGTGGCTTCCTCGCCGTTTTCGATCGAAAATTCCTCACGTGCGCTGTTGAAGCTTTACCGGGAGGGCGTGCTGCCGTGATCAATTTCGTTTCGAACCTGCCCTCCGGCCTCAAGTCAGGCGGATTCAGCGGCATGAACGCGGCGGCGCTGGCGGCCCTGAAAAAAATCGACGACGTCCGCTATGCCGGTCCGGTCGACCCGCCGGTCGTGTGGCACGAAAAAGCGCTTTCAAAATTGCTGCGCACGACCGGCGCGCCGGGGGACTTCTTTTTCTATTCGGAGCGCAGACTTAAAAGGTCCGCCGCCTCCGCCGCGGCCGCGTGCGATCCGTCGGCGCGCCTGGATTTTTTTCATGGATTCACGCCTTGGATCCTGACGAGCCCGCCGCGCCCGTACGCGGCCTGGAGCGACTGCACGTTCCGCGACTACGTCGGCATCTATCACGGGCGTGACCGCTTCCGCAGCGTCGATCTCGAACGCATCGAAAACGCGGAAGCGGCGTGGCTGAAAAATGCGGGCCGCGTGATGTTCACGACGCGATGGGCGGCCGATCGCGCGGTGCGCGATTACGCGCTCGACCCCGGGCGCGTGCGCGTCGCCGGTATTTTCGGGGAGATAGACGCCCCAGCCCAGGATAGTTATGCCGGAAAGAAGGAATTTGTGTTCATCGCGACAAACTTCGGCGCCAAAGGCGGGCCCACGGTATTCGCGGCGTTCCGCGAGCTCAAAAGGTCCGAGCCTGCGGTGACGTTGACCGTCGTCGGCGACCGTCCGCAAGGCGACGTACCGGACGGCGTGACTTACGCGGGTTTCCTGAGAAAGGAAGATCCGGCGGATCTGGCGCGCCTGCGCGGGATCCTATCGGGCGCTCGTGCGCTTCTGCATCCGACGAAAAGCGACATCGCGCCGCTCGTCATCATCGAGGCCGGATATTTCGGCTGTCCTGCGATTTCGGCGCGGAAATTTGCGATCCCGGAGATCGTCGAGGACGGCAAGAGCGGTCTGCTGCTCGACGAGGCGCAGGATGCGCACAAACTCGCCGAAGCGATGGCCTGGACCTTCAAGGACGAGGACGCCTACCGCCGCATGCGCGCCTCGGCGAGGGACAGGGCCGGAACGGCGCATTCAAAGGCGGCGTTCGAAGAACGGCTGCTTTCCTGCGTGCGCGAGCTGGCGCCGTCCGAGAAAGAGATGAATCGATGAAACC
>CAZCVC010000044.1:0-8424 GCA_964502045.1 uncultured Planctomycetia bacterium
TTCACCGGAAAACATCCAGCGCGACGCAGCATCGGTGCCGGCGCCGGACAAAAATAAGTCGGAAGAATACATCGCCGGCGAAGGCAGAAGCGCCAACAGCAGCATCGCTGCGATGCCCATCGCGGGAACGAGCCACCGTACCGGCACCCGAACGAGGCGGGGTCCGGCTTCGGCCCGAGACACACGCTCCATCACGCGCGCCGTGAAGTCCGCTCCCACGCCCGGCACGGCTCCGGCGAACAAGGCTTGAGAAAACCGGGCAAAATTCGCCACGGCTGCGCGGCATTCGGCGCAGGCCTCCAGATGCGATTCGATCTCGCGCTTTTCGGCGCCCGAAATCTCGCCGTCGTAAAAAGCGCTTAAATGAATTTTGATGTTTTCATGGTCCATGGAGCGGTCCTTCCTTTTCTTATCGATTAGACGCCTGGTTTCGGCAAAAAGTGTCGTGTTTTATCTTCCAATTCCGCGCGCGCCCGGCGTATCTGCGCCTTCACGGAGTCGGCCGAGCAGTCCATCACATGGGCTATTTCGGCGTAGCTCAGGCCTTCGACTTCTCGTAAGGTCAATACTAGCTTATAGTTAGGTTTAAGCGTCGAGAGGATCTTGGATACCAGGTCCGCCGATTCGACGGCGCGCCGCGGGTCGGCGGCCGGCGTGAACAGTTCCTGGATCTTTTCGCCCTGGCTTTCAATAAGCGCGTCCCAGGATTCGGTGCGGTGGCGCCCGGCCGTCCTCAAGATCCCGAGGCAGTGATTGGAGGCGATGCGGTAAAGCCAGGTATAAAACGAGGAGTTCTTCTGGAAGCGGGCGAGCGAGGAATACGCCTTGAAAAACACTTCCTGCGCGGCATCCTCGGCGTCGGAGGCGTTGCGCAGCAGCGACGCGCAGAGCCGCACGATGCGAGCTTGGTGGCGCGTCACGAGCCCGGCATAGGCTTCCTGGTCCCCTTCGAGGACGCGCCGGATGAGGGCGAAATCGTCGTTTTCTATTTTTTGATCTTCGTGAACTTCGCGCCTTCGAGTGTCAGGTTGTACATCAGGCCGGCCTGCCCGAACACGAAGCCGAGGATCGGCTCCTTGTACTTGGCCGTGTCCATTTCCCCGCCGGCGCCGACCGTGACCACCGCGATCGAGGCATCCACGCCGGCCTTCCAGCCGGAGCTTGAACGGAATTTTGCCAACGCGTTGTCCTGCATGAAGATGACAATGATGGATTTTTTCTGCGCGCCGAGCTGAAAGCCGATCGACGCCGCCGCGGTGCTGTAATAGTCCACGGTCTTTCCTTTGACCCTCAGCGCGCCCTCACCGTACTCGCCGCCGAGGCCGATGCCGGCCTTGATCACGCTCGGAAAAATGAGCACGCCCTTGGCGTCCTGCACGAGCTTCTTGCCCGCTTTGACCTCGTCGTAGAACAGCTGCAGCGTCGCGTCGGCGTCCGCATCGAGCGCGGCCGCATTGCCGGCCCGCGCGGTGCCCTCGAACGGCCCGGCCAAAAACGCGAAAAGGGAAAGCACGGCGACGAATCCAGCAGCCGATTTATTTCTCGTGAATGATCTCATGATGAACCTCGGGTTTTGTTTTCTGGTTTATTTGGGTGCGGTGATGTCCGCGTAGATCTGAAATTCGTAATTTTTTATTCTGCTCGATGCCCTGGTTTTGCGCATAGAGAATGTAGCCTAGCATCGCGGACAGCCCTGCGAAGACGAGAAACACGGAAACTTTGACAATCTGGTGATGGCGCGGCGCAGCCTTTTTGATCTCGACGGCCGGAAGCGGCGCGACGACGGCTTCGGTTTCGACCACCGCTTCTTCCGCCGGTTCGGCGCGGAAAAGCAGGCTTTCTTCGCGAACTTCGTCGAGCGTGGTTTCAAAACCTTCGCACGTTTCGAGCGGCCCATTTTCGGGGCCCGGAGAGAACGTCTCGAGATGGTTGGACGCCGGCGCCGGCCTTTCCTGGACGCTCAGGTCCGAAAGCGGGTGCTCCGCACTTTCTTCGGCGCGGTGTAACGGGTCGAAAATGTCCTTGAGTACGGAATCGGTGGTCTTCGTTCTTTTTTTCATTGAAGAATGAATTTCGCTACGTTTTTTTTAAAAAATTTAGTTTAAAAACCGAAAAACTTCGAAGTTACCAGGCGATATTCGGGAGCTTCGAGATATCGAACCAGAGTTTTTCCTGAAGCTGAAGCGCTTCCACGAGCTGGTTGTAGCTGAGCGGCTTCGTGATATAAGCGTTGGCGCCGAGGTCGTACATCAGATTGATGTCGCGCTCGTCGCGCGAGACCGTCAGCACGGTGACAGGGATGCGGCAGAGCTTCGAGTGCTGTTTGATCTCCTTGAGCGCCTGGCGGCCATCTTTGCGCGGCATGTTCAGGTCGAGCAGGATACAGCTGGGCCTCGGATAAAGCGTCGCGTTCGCGTACTCGCCGCGGCCGTGCAGGTAATCCATCAACTGTTCCCCGTCAACGACGCGCCGCAATTTATTCTGAGTGCGGAAATCCGAAAGGGCCGAGCTCGTGAGCTCGTACTGGTCGTCATCGTCCTCGGCGACCAGGATGATCCCGGATTTTCTCTGGTCTTCCATCCTCGTTTTTCTCCTATCCGACTACTATACCACGATTTCCGAAAAAATTTCCCCTGGATTCAGGCCGCCCCGTTTTTTTAAGGATGCGCACACGGCAGCGTCAGGATGAACGTCGAACCTTCGCCGGGCGCGCTCTTGGCCGTGATGCTTCCGCCGTGGAAAATCGCGATCTTTCGGCAGATCGCCAGCCCCATGCCGCTGCCTTCGTATTCGGACTTCGTGTGAAGACGCTTGAATGGGGTAAATATCTGGTCCAGGTACTTTTCGTCGAAGCCGATGCCGTTGTCGCGAACCTGTATCTTACAGAGTCCTTTGCCGGCCGGCTTCGTGTCGACGGTGACGGTCAGCGGCACGTCGGCCTTGCGGAACTTGAGGGCGTTCCACAGAAGGTTGTGAAAAAGATGGCGCATCTGGGAGTAGTCGCCTTCCACTTTCGGTAGATATTTTACGTGGATCACCGAGCCGGTCTCCGTGAGCTTGTACTCCATGTCGGCGATGACTTCCTTCACAAGGTTTTCGAGATTGATCGGCGAGAATTTCTCGACCTTGCGGATGCGGGAAAACTGCCGGATGCCCTCCATCATGCGCATCATCTGCTGCACCGCCTTGTCGATGCGCTCGAGATGCCGCCGGCCCTCTTCTCCAAGCTGGGCGCTGTACTGGTCCTTGATCAGCGATTCGAAGCCGATGATCTTCTGCAACGGTTCCTGAAGGTCGTGCGAGGCGACGAACGCGAAAAGCTCGAGCTGTTCCCTTTCGGCGCTGACCGTCGCGATCTCTTTTTCCTTTTCGACGAGCGCGTTCTGGATGCGCCAGATGCCGTAGGCCAGCAGGACCGTGAAAAGCAGAAGCGACACGTAGACGAGCAGCAGGAACCGCACGTTCTTGTCACGCACCGTGAACGCTTCGTTTTTCGACTGCGTGACGATGGCACCCCAGTTGTAATTGGCGACCGGCATGTACGCCACGAGCCGTTCCTCGCCGTCGATCGGGTTGTAAAAAATGCCGGCGCCGCCGAGGCCGCGCAGTGCCTTTTTGACCGGCTCGAACGCCGAAAAATCGCCGATCTTCCCTTCATCGGGAAACTGCGGGTGCCCCGCCGAATGCCCGCTCGGGTCCACGAAATAGACGAAACCAGTCTTTCCGACTTCGACGGGCTTGATCCAATACGAAAGTGTTTCGGCCTTCACCTGCAGCACGAGGATGCCGGCCGGCGCGCCGTCCTCGAACTTGATCGGGATCGCCAGCGCGATCACGTTGTACGTCGGCAGCGCGCGGCGCTTGTAGATCTCCGAAATGAAGGGGTTCCAGCCGTCGCTGACGCCGCGGTACCAGTCGCGGAACCCGAAATTTTCGCCGAGCGTGTCCGGCGCTTCGGGCAGGCTGGCCATGTGCGTGCCCTTCACGTCGATCAGAAACACGTGGTCTATATAAGGAAAGTCGCGGAACACGACGCGTGTCGTTTCGAGCGCCTCGGTCCATTTGCCGCGCCGGACGAGGTCCTGGAAAACAGGGCGGTTCGCGAATGAGAGGCCCACGTCGCGCAGGTGGTCGAATTTTTCCATCAGGATCACCGACGCCAGCTGCGCGATCGTCTGGCGACGCTCGAGCGTCGAGTTGGTGAGGTCGATATAAGAACGGTAATAACTATAAGAAGCCAGCACGACGAAAGGAAGGACGATAAGCCCGAACAGAACCGAGCGAACAGCTCTTTTATTCGCGGGCTGTTCCAAATGGCCGGCGGACGGGTCCGGAAAGGTGTGTTTCATTTGTCTAAAGTATAACCCCGGCCGAAAATTTCCGCCAAATCATTTTTGACTCCGCCGGTCCAGCCAGTCGAAATAGTCAGTGACACCGCGGTCGTAGAGCGCCTGCGAGGCCGGGTCGTCGCGGTTGTCGTGCGGTCCCGTGATCTGGAGAAATTTCTTCGGTTCGTTCGCGGCCGCGAAGAGACGCCTGCCTTGCGCGTACGGGATCACCTGGTCGTCGATGCTGTGCGTGACGAGCACCGGGCAGCGGACGAGCGGAAGCACGCGCTCGGACTCAAAGCGGTAGCGCAGAAGCGGTTTGACCGGAAAGTAAGGATACTTCGCTTGGGCCATCTCCGACAGCGACGCGAACGACGCGTCCACGAGCAGCGCGCGCGGCGTGTGGCGCGCGGCCAGCGGGATCGCGATGCCGCCGCCGAGCGAACGGCCGACGATCACGATGTCCTCGAGCCGCGTCTTTTTCGTTCCGGTCAGATATGCGAGGGCCGCTTCGGCGTCGCGTTCGACGCCTTCGGGCGAAAGCGCGCCGGCGCTTTTGCCGAAGCCGCGGTAGTCGAACAGGAAGATGTTGTAGCGCAGGCCGTGGAAAACCCGGACCGCGCGCAGTTCATGCGAAATGTTGCGCGCATTACCGTGGATGAAGAGCACGGTGCCGCGCGCGGACGGTGCCGGCACGTACCAGCCCGAAAGCTTCACGCCGTCGGAGGCCTCGAACACGACGTCGTCGTACGGAATGCCGGCGTTTTCGGGCGTGCCGGCCCATTCTTTTTGCGGATGGAACAGATACGCGGACTGGTTAAAATAAAGGCTCGCGGCTAAAAATAGATACGCGGCGGCGGAAAGACAGATCAGGACGATAAGAAATTTTGAAAATTTTCTCATGGTTTCCGAGTATAGCATACCCACCCGATCAGCAGTCCTTGCAGCGGAAGCCGGAGCCACGCCGCCCACGCCGGCACCGAAGGAAAAATTTCGGGATGCAGCGCCAGGTGGACGTTCGCCGGAAACACAGCGACGAGTAAGAGCACCAGACCCCAAGCCGCGAAACGGCGCGTTTTGCCGGAACAGAAAAGTACTGCGAAAATAATTTCAAGGAATCCGCTCAGGTATACCATCGCGAGCGGCAGCGGCACATAAGGCGGCATGATCTTCATATAAAACGGCGTGCGGATAAAATGGAGCATGCCGGCCGCGGCGAAAAAAACGGGCAGAAGCGCGCGGGACAGTTTTTTCACGCGTTTTTCCGGTACACCCAGAAGCCCGGCAGGCGCTCGTCGGCCGCCGGTCCGGTGAAATCGTAGCGGTGAAGCCATCCCATGAAATCGTTCCCCTCGGGAAACGCGATCAGGTCCACGCGATCGGGCATGTGCGCGGCCAGGTGCGCGGGCGTCAAAGGAAGTCCGGCGATGTCGCGGTCCATCAGCGCGCACGGGTCATGATAGAATTTGTGCTCCGCAAAATAATGGACGAGCACCAGCGTCGGAAAATAGGATCCGCCCGGGTGCGCCTTCGCATAGGCATAAGCGGCGGCCGCGTGGTTTATTTTCACGGGCGGATAAAAATAATTGAAGAACGCATACGCGGCCTGTCCGGCCGTCAGCGCCGCGAGATATATCACGGCCAGCGCGCGGCGGCGCGTTGCCGTCCGGTCCTCCCGCCGCAGCGCTTCGGCCCACGCCGTGAAAACGGCCAAAAGCAGAAAATAATTCGTGTAGCTGATCGCATTGCGCGAACCGCCGATCTTCACGAAGCCGGCGAACGACAGCGGCAGCATTGCCAGCGCGAGCAGCAGGAAGAGCGTCCAGCGCCGGGAAGCGAGCAGGGCCCGCAGCGGTATTTTTTCCCCGCCCCAGGATCCCCAAGCCGCGGCGGCCGCGGCCGGCAGAAGCACGAGATACTCGCGGCCGAGCTTGTTCAAAAATCCGGCGAGCGCCGGAATATAGCCGCCGTCTTTCAGCGGATGGCGGCCCGGGATCTCGATCAGGTTGAATCGCAGGTTCTCGAAGCCGAAGACCGCGAAAAAAAAGAGAGAAGCGCACGCCGAGGCTGCGGCAATGAAAAAAAGATAACGGAAAAATGGCCTGCGCCCTTCGGTCGCGAGCACATACAGCGGTAGCGCCGCCAGCACCGGCAGCGCCACAAGCTTCGTCCATACGGCGAATACGGCGGCCGCGGCCGAAAGGAGCAGAGATAGCGTATCGTCGCCTTTCCGGAAATAAAGGAACATGGCGGCCGCGGCCGAGAGCCCGAGAGCCGGCGCGTCCGCGTGCGCGTGGAACGCCGCGTCCTTCAGTGAATACATCATCAGCGCGTGAATTCCGAATCCCGCGAACAGCAGCGCCGGATACGGGCTTTTGCCACGATCGCGCGCGAGCAGCAGAAAAAGCGCGGGCAGGAAGAAAAAGCAGACCGCGAGGACCGACGCAGCCATGACAGCCGCTTCGGGCGATGAGGCGAGTGCCGCCGGAAGGTAGGCCGCGGCGGAAACAGGGCCGTACATCGCATTCAGTGCGGGCCCCGAGTCCTTACCGTAATAAATAGGAAGGCCCGAAGCCATCAGGAAGGTTTTTTCCAGGCGCGTCCAATTGGGAATATAAAACACGGCCTGCCGCACCTGCTCGGCGGCGGCCAGAAGAAAGACCAGCACAGCCGGCGGGACGAGAACGGCGGCGTAAGGAAATCTCACCCGCCGGACGCTCCGGCCTGCCGGTGCTCGGCGATCTCCAAAAGGAACGCGGCGCCGAACTCCTGCAGCTTTTTTTCACCGACGCCGCTGACGCGCAAAAATCCCTTTTCGTCGGACGGCATGTCGCGGGCCATCTGCCGGAGCGTTGCGTCCGAAAAAACAATATAGGCCGGAACGTTGCGCCGGTCCGCCAACTGCTTGCGCAGCTGCCTCAAGCGTTCGAAAAGTGTTTCGTCACAGGCGATCTCCCCGCGCGGCGCCCGCGGCTTCGGCGCGGACGGTGCTTCCGCCGGAGGCGCGATGAACCGGGTCAGCGTCACGGACCGGCCTTCGGTCAGAACTGTACGGCCTTCGGCGGTAAGCTCGAGCACGCCGAACTTTTCAGCGAGCTGCCGGGCGAATCCCAGCCGTATCAGCTCCCGGCCGATCAAAGACCATTCCTGGCGGCTTCGTGCCCGGCCGCTGCCGTACGTCGAAAGTTCGTCATGCCTCCAGCGTTTTACTTTTTCGGTGGACGCTCCGGTCAGCACCTCGGTCACGTGGTTCAGTCCGACGCTGAAGCCGTTTTCCTGAATGCCCTGAACGCACGAAAGAAATGTCCTCGCCTCCCCGGTGCCGTCGAACGTCCCGCGCGGCGATAAGCAATTGTCGCAGGAGGCGCAATTTTCTTCGCCCCGCTCTTCTCCGAAATAGCGCAGAAGCCCGGCGCGCCGGCAGGCAGCGCTCTCGGCATAGTGCACGATCTGCCTCAGCTGCTGCCGCGCTATCTCACGCTCTTTCGGATCGCTTTTTTCTTCGATGAACTGCGCGTACTTGACCGTGTCGCCGGCCCCGAACAAAAGCAGGCACTCTGCCGAAAGCCCGTCGCGTCCGGCGCGGCCGGTCTCCTGATAATATCCCTCGATGTTCTTCGGTAGGTCATAATGGATCACGAAACGGACGTTGGATTTGTTGATGCCCATCCCGAAAGCGACTGTCGCGCAGATCACGCGGATCTCGTCGCGTACAAAAAGATTCTGATTCTCGCTCCTCTGATCCGCGCTCAAACCCGCGTGATAAGGCCGGGCGCGGATACCGTTGTCGTTCAGCTTTTCGGCCAGCGTATCGGCGCTGCGGCGGCTCTGGCAGTACACGATGCCGTTTTCGCCCGGACGCTTCGATAGATAGGCGTAAACCTGGTCGTAGGGTTTGTGCTTGGCCAGCACGCGGTAACCGAGGTTGGGACGGTTGAAACTCGCGGTGTGAACGGCCGGATCTTTCAGGCGCAGCTGTCGGACGATGTCTTCGCGCACGCGGCGGGTCGCGGTCGCGGTCAGCGCGAGGAACGGAACTTCGGGAAATATCGTCCTCAGTTCCGCCAAACGACGGTATTCCGGACGGAAATCATGA
>CAZCVC010000045.1:0-8271 GCA_964502045.1 uncultured Planctomycetia bacterium
CGCAGCACGACCATCGGCCCGGTCGGATACAGCGGGTCCGATAACGGGCGCACCATATCGCGGTCCGTGATCTTTTTTACGTTTTTCAAATTTTCGCCGACGGTCTTTCCCGTCACGGTCATGCAGTCCGCGTGCAGAAGCTTGGCGTCGAGCAGCATCTTCATGACGCCGGCGACGCCGCCGTGCTTATTGAGGTCGCTCATCACGTATTTGCCGCTCGGCTTGAGGTTCGCCAGATGCGGCACTTTCTTCGAAATGCGGTTGAAGTCGTCGAGCGTGAGCTTGACGCGCGCCTCGTTGGCGATCGCCATCAGATGAAGCACCGCATTCGTCGAGCCGCCGAGCGCCATCACGGTCGTGATCGCGTTCTCGAACGCTTTCTTGGTCAGAATGTCGCGCGGCAGGATGCACTTTTTCACCAGTTCGATGACGGCGCGCCCGGCCTCGTGCGTGTCGCGCCGCTTCTGGTCGCTCTCGGCGTCACGTGAGGAGCTGAACGGCAGGCTCATGCCGAGCGCTTCGATCGCCGAGGCCATCGTGTTGGCCGTGTACATTCCGCCGCAGGAACCGGCGCCCGGACACGCATGGCACTCGACTCCCTTGAACTGCTCGCGTGTGATCTTTCCGGCGCTGTAAGAGCCGACCGCCTCGAAAATACTGACGATATCGATATCTTTTCCTTCGTAATGGCCCGGCTTGATCGTGCCGCCGTAAACGAAAACCGCGGGGATATTGAGACGCGCGATCGCCATCAGCGCGCCGGGCATGTTCTTGTCGCAGCCGCCGATCGCGACGAGGCCGTCGAAGCGCTGGGCGTTGGAAACCACTTCGATGGAATCGGCGATGACCTCGCGGCTCACGAGCGAATACTTCATGCCCTGCGTGCCCATCGAGATACCGTCCGAAACCGTGATCGTGCCGAACGTCAGCGGCACGCCGTGAGCGGAACGCACGCCTTCGTCCGCCTTGCGGGCCAGCTGGTCGATGTGCATGTTGCAGGGCGTGAGATTGGACCAGGCGCTGGCGATGCCGACGATCGGTTTGTCGAAATCGGCGTCTTTGAAACCGACGGCGCGCAGCATCGCGCGGTTGGGCGCGCGATAGTCGCCGGCCGTTATTTCAGAACTTCTTTGATTTAAATGGTTTGCAGTCATATTTTTGGTCTATCGTTGGAGAACCATCGGTGATTATAGCACGCCGGCGGCATCCATGAAAAGCCGGGCGTTTTAAACGGCGCGGTAACGATTGTATTTCGGACCGCCGCCCAGCTGAAAGGGATCGTACGAAAGGTCCGTGAATATCACCCATGCCGAGGAGGAGAGGCTGGGGACCGGGTTCGCCCACCAGCCGAAAGGAATGAAATAGCGCTCGCTGACGTAGAGATAGGCCATTTTTTTTCCGGGGAGCGCGGTCTTGCACGTCTCGATGCCGTCGCGCATGCGCGCCGCTTCGTCGAGAAGGTCCTTGGCCCTGTCCGGCTCATTCAGCGCGTAAAAATCGGCCGCGTCGCGCGCCGCGAGAATGGCGCCGCAGGTCCATTCGACCGAGAGCACGGCGTGGTCCGACGTGAAGCCGATGCCCTGCGTCCTTCCCTGCGAGTCGATGCGGCGCGAGCGGCTGATCACATTTTTCAGAATGCGGTAGGACTCGCCGGCGCCGAATTTCGCGTCGATCCACTCGGGCCCGAGCGCCGCGATAGCCCAGGTCTGGCAATCGGTGGCGAGAAGGCGCTGCGCGACGAATTGACCTTCGACGTAGAAGCCGCCGGGCGAAAATTCGTGGGTCTCGGGATCGTACGCGTACTTTTCGAAGAACTCTTCGAGCTTTTCGAGCATCGCTTTCACGCGATCCGCCGCGGGCGCGTCGGTCTCGCGCAGCACGGGCTCGAGCATTTTCAGCGCCGCATAGACGGAAAGGTTGTTTTCGACCGAGATTAACTTCGGATGGATGCCGTACGTTCCCTTCGGCGCGTGGTAGATCGCTCCGATCGGGCTCTGCATCGCTTCCATCGCCGGAAGAACGCTCATGGCCAGCTTCATCTCGGGCGAGTCGGCCGGGATGTTTCCGCCGTATTTCTCGTAGGCGACCTGTAGCGGACCGATGATCGCGGCCCATGCCTGTTCGCCGGCTATCGGCTTCCAATCCTCGTGGTGCACGCGGTTGAAGTTGGGAAAGCCCGGCACCTCGTTCTGTCCGAGCGGGTCGTCCTGCAGGTAGCGGTCGGTGATCATTCGGAAAAAGAAGCCGTTATCGCGGTCCATCATCGTCTCCTCGTCGCCGTAGAGGAACGCGGGACCGTAGCCGCGCAGGTCGCGGATATCGCCGGCCTCGCCCGAGCGGAGGCGCTCGGTGTGCGCGTCGACGAGGCCGGCGCTTTTCTTCGAAGGTAGGATCGTCAGCGCGATCTGCCAGAGCGCGCCGTCGTAGATGTTCAGCGCGTGCGTGATGAGTATCCTTTCGATGACGGCGTCGACGGGATCCAGCGATTCGTCCAGGCCGCGCCAGTATTCGGGCGATGCCTTGAACGAAAGCGGCATGTCGGTGTCGGAAACGTTGGATTCGAGGAAGTCGCGCACGCTCTCGAGTTCCTGCCGCGAACGCGTCCACGGTTCGCGGGGGGACTGACCGAGCATGATAGGGTTCGTGTCGGACAGCGCTTGGAATTTTTGTTCGTAGCGCTCGAAGTTTCGGCCGATACGTCCGGCCTCCCCTTCGTCAGACGTCAGGCTTCCGTCGCCCATGGACTCGGCGAACGTCTGGAACAGCGCGCAGCGCTTGGCGTTTTTTTCGCAGTGCCCGGCGTTTTTTTTGCAGCACTCGGCCGTATATTCAGCCGCGGCAGGGGCCGAACATGCCAAGACGAGCACGAGAATGGAAAAGAATTTTTTCATCTATGAATAATACCCGATAGGAAGGTCGTTTTAAAGTGCGGCGGCCAGCGCTTCGTTGACCGGCGCCGGCACGCCCGATTCCCGTCCCAGCCGGACGATCGCGCCGTTCAGCGCGTCGATCTCGGTGCGCTTGCCCCGGCGCTTGTCCTGAAGCATCGAAGGATAATGCGCGGCGGTTCGCGGAATCAGCGTCTTCTCGAGAAGCTCGATGTATTCGTCGGCCGAGGCAGGCTCCAGGCGAACGCCCAGGCTCTGGCCGACCGCGTAGCACTCGCGAACCACTTCCCTCATCTGCGCGCGCGTGTCCGGACCTTCGAGGATCTTGCCGTACGGGATGCCGTGCAGCGTGCAGATCGGGTTCAGCGCGCAATTGTAGATCACTTTCGCCCATATCGATGAAACGATATCGTTGACGGCCAGCGCCGGGACCTTGGCCGTGCTGAGCGCCGTCGCCATGCGGTCAGCGGTAAACTTCGGCTTCGCGGCGGGCAGCGCGCCGACGTGCACGGGGTCCGCGATCACGGTGACTTTCGCGGCGCCCGGTTCGGTCTCGACGCCGAAGATCGCGCGGCCTGCGAGGAAATTGTCGGGACGGACCGTCTTCATGAGCGCCTCGATGTTGCCGAGCCCGTTCTGCAGCGAGAGCACCATCGTGTTTTCATTCATCAGCGAAGGCAGTTCGGCCGCGGCGACGGCCGTGTCATAAGATTTCACGGTGACGAGGATCAGATCGAACGGGACCGCGGCCTTTTTCAGTTCGGCAAGGTCCGTGTAGAGGTCGAACGCCTTGATGCGGTAGTCGCCCCAGATGCCGGTGATGGCGAGTCCGTTCTTGCGGATCGCATCGAGGTGCCAGGACCGGCCCAGCAACGACACTTCGTGTCCGGTCCGCGCGAGAAACCCGCCGACCACGCTGCCGATGCCGCCGGCGCCGTAAACGAGGATCTTCACGCCCGGTCAGACGCCGGCTTTTTTATAGCGCGACTTGTCGAAGATGCCGGCCGCGAAAAACGCTCTTTTTCTTTCGATGCATTTGTTGCAGTCGCCGCAGTGCTCGAGGCCTTTCGGGTTCACGCAGGAAAACGTGAGCTCGAGCGGAAGGCTTTTGCCGAGCACGAGAACGTCCTCTTTCCTCATTTTCTGGAAAGGCGCCTTCACCTCGATCGGCTCGTCGAGGCCCAGCGACAGCACTTCCTGCATCTTGTTCAGGAACACTTTCGTGCTGTCCGTGAACGGATTGCCTTTCAGCACGCCGATCTCTATCGTCGAGATGCCGTTCAAGGCTGCGACGCAGGCGGCCTTCGAAAGGAAAAGGATGTTGCGGCCCGGCAGGTACATCGATTCGTCCTTCGAACGCGGACCCGGCACTTTGATGCCGGTGATGCTCCAGTGGCGGTCGTAGGTGTCCTTCATCGGCAGGTCGACCACTTTGAGCGGCTGCAGTTTGGAGGACTTGATGCCGCGGTGGAAGGTTTTAAGCCAGAAGATCTCGGCCTCTTCCCAGCGCAGGTCGTTGCGGATATAGAGCGGCATGACCGCGTCGTAGCGGGACAGCGCGTCCCAGAGCAGGACCGAACTTTCGACGCCGCCGCTGACGAGCACGCACGCGTTGTTGGGCTTCGTAGACATGGGTACTTATTATACTTTACCGGCTAGGCCAGAACCACGCTAAACTTCGCGCCTTTCTGCGGGACGGATTCGACCTCGATGCGGCCGCCGTGCCGCTCGACGATGTGCTTGACGATGGAAAGGCCGATGCCGGTGCCGCCGCTTTCGCGCGATCGGCTCTTGTCGGCGCGGTAGAAGCGCTCGAAGATCCTCGGCAGGTCGTGGTCGGCGATGCCGATGCCGGTGTCGGCGACGGTGAGGCGCGATTCGGCACCCGAACGCGCAGCGGTGACCGTGATCGCGCCGCCGGGCGGCGTGTACTTGACCGCGTTGTCGACAAGGTTCGAGAACGCGCGCTCGAAAAGCGCCTCGTCGACGCGGATCACGAATGGTTCGGGCGAGATCTCGCGCGACAGAGTGATCTTTTTTTCGCGGATCTTCGGCGCGTACGCCTTCAACACGCGGTCAGCCATGCTCCCGAAATCGACCTCGCGCAGACGCAGCGCGCTCTTCCCCGATTCCACCGAAGACAGCAGCAGCAGGTCCTCGACGAGCGCCGAAAGATTTTTCGCGTGTTCTTCGACCGTGTCGAGGAACTTCATGCGGTTCTCGACGTCCTCGACGGCGCCTTCTTTCAGCGTCTCGACGTATCCGAGGATCGACGTCAGCGGCGTCTTCAGCTCGTGCGAGACGTTGGCGACGAATTCGGTGCGCGCCCGCTCGAGTTCCTTCAGGCGCGTCACGTCGTGGAACACGCCGACGGCGCCTAAAAAGTCGGAACCCGAAGCGATCGGCGAGACCTGGATCTCGAACGTCTTGTCGGACAGCAGCACCGAATGCTCCTTTTTCGCGACGCGGCGGTGCTTCAGGCAGTTCTCGAGCATTTCGTTGACTTCGGAATCGCGGAATATTTCCCAGAAATAGGCGCCTTCGACGGCCCCCTTTTTCAGGCCCAGCGCGTCCAGCAGCGCGTTGTTGGCCAGGACGGCCCTGCCCTGCGCGTCGACGATCAGCACGCCTTCGGCCATGCTGCCGAGCGTCGCGAGCGTGCGGCCGGAGGCGGCCTGCGCGAGCTGGTCTTTTGCCTCGTTGCGTGCGGCCATCTCTCGCGAACCGCTGGAGGCAATGTGTTCGACGCGGCGGCGGTAATAAAAACGGTAGGCCGCGAAAAAACCGGCCGCGAAACCGGCCGCGGCGACGAGAATAATGCTAAGCACCGGCGCCGTCCTCGACGAAGCGGTAACCCGAGCCGCGCACGGTCTCGATCATGCCGCGCTGCCGGCCGAGCTTCTGGCGGATGCTTTTCACGTGCGCGTCGACGGAACGGTCGACGACCGACGCCTCGCCGTGCCAGACGCCGTCCAGAATGCGGTCGCGCGAAAAAACGCGGCCCGGATTCTCCATCAGGAACGCGAGGATGCGGAACTCTAGGTTGGTCAGCGCGACGGCCTTGCCGTCGGCCGTGACGCTGTGTTTTTCCCGGTCGAGCACGATCTTGCCGGCTTTCAGAAGCGCCGATTCCTCTTTTTGGCTTTCGCGCCCGCGGAAAATATTTTTCACACGCGCGAGCAGTACCTTCACACTGAACGGTTTGGCGATGTAGTCGGAGGCGCCGATCTCGAGACCGACGACCTGGTCGATCTCGGTGCCTTTCGCGGTCAGCATTAGCACCGGGATCTGCCGCGTGGCGCGGTCGGATTTGAGGAGGCGGCAGACCTCGAGCCCGTCGATGCCGGGCAGCATCAGGTCGAGCACGACGAGGTCGGGTTTTTTGGATTTGGCGGCGGCGAGGCCGTCTTCGCCGGTCAGCGCCGTAGAAACGCCGTAGCCTTCTTTTTCGAGGTTGTACTGCAGCAGCTTCGCGATGTCCTTCTCATCGTCGATGATCAGGATCTGGCGCTTCGGCATCAGTCGGAGGCCGGCTTTTTCTTGGGGGAGCCGAGGATCGCTTTCACGCTTTCCTTGATCTTGTCATGGATCTCCTCGACGGGCTTGTCGGCGTCGACGGATTCGAACGCGAATTCCTTGGAGAGCTTGTCGTATTCCTTGATCAGCGCCGACTGGTAATTGGCGAAGCTGTCGAACAGGTCCTGCCCCATGTGCAGGTCCATGCCCGCTTCCCAATAGTTCATGCCGCCCGATTCGATCACGCGCGGCAGCAGGTCTTCTACCTTGATATTGAGATAGATCACCAGGTGCGGGATGATCGCGAAGGAAAAAATGTTGCGGATCCACGCCTGGTCCGCCTGGCGCACGGCGTCACGGACGAACGCCGTGTAGATGTAGCGGTCCGTCAGCACGATGTGTCCGGACTTCAGCGCCGGAATGATCTGGTTCTCGAAGCGGTCCGCGAAATCGGTGGCATAGAGCAGCGTGAACGTCATCCGGTCCATGATGTTGCCGCTTTTCGCCAGCTCGATGGACTTCTGCATCAGGTTGGAGCGCGCCCAGCCGGTCTCGAGCACGGCATAGCCCTGCACCTCGAGCCAGTTCTTCAGCATCGCGACCTGCGTCGAGCGGCCCGAGCCGTCGGTGCCTTCGATCGCGATCAGCTTGCCTTTGATCTGGAACGGCTTAAGATATGCTAAATTTTCGCCAAAAAACTTTGGGCTTTCGGGCATAGATCGTCCTTTTTTTCGAATACCCCTTGAGGTCTGCCTTGACGAGGTCGCGCATGATCTCCTGCTGGTCGTGGATCTCTTCGGTCGCGTCGATGGAGGTCAGCGCGAATTCCTGGACCATTTTCTTGTACTCGTCCATGATCTTTCCCTGGAATATCTTGAACGATTCCTTCGTGTCGCTGGCGAACCCCATGTCCATCCCCGCCTCGTGGAACTTGATCTGCGCGCGGTTGGAAAGGATGCGGTCGCAGGCGACTTGGATCGGCACGTCGAAATAGAAACTGATGTCGGGCTTCACGGCGAAGCTGTAAAGGTTGCGGATCCAGTCGGGGCTCACGCCGCGCACGGCGTCGCGCGCGAAAGCCGTGTAGGCGTAGCGGTCGGCCAGCACGATCATGCCGGCCTTGAGCGGCGGAATGATCTGGTAATTGAGCCTGTCCGCGAAGTCGGTGGCGTGGAGCAGGCTGAACGTCGTCGGCGTGAGAATGTTCTTTTTCTTTCCCTCGCGCGTCGTTTCTTTCACGAGGTCCGAGCTGTTCCATTCGGTGAAAAAAACGGAATAACCTTCCGACTCGAGCCATTTTTTCAAGAGCGCGATCTGAGTGCTTTTGCCCGATCCGTCGACGCCTTCGACGATGTAGAGCTTGCCCGGATAATTGTGTTTCTTTTCGAAAATCGGCAAACAGGTCTCCTAGGAATTCATCATCTTACCACTAAAAAACGGTTTCTGTCCAAACCACTGGAGTTTCATGGCAGGCCGCTTTTTCGCGCGCCGCCCGCTTTTCCTGGCCAGATAATCCAGGATCATGCCCTCTCGTATCCCCTTGTCAGATATGAAGATAGAATCTTTTTTTAAATGCTTAAACAAGGTCATCACCAGGACGCTGCCGGCCGCCATCAGCACCGCGCGTTTCTTGTCGATGCCAGGCAGCTTGCGGATGCGCTTGGCGCTCATGCGCACGAGTTTCCGGTGCATGCGCAGGAACTCCTTCTTGGGCAGCTCGTAATAGCCGCGCAGACGCAGTTCCCGCCCCTCTTTCTTCTCGTAGGCCATGGCGGCGAGGTTGATCATCGTGCCGCCGGTGCCGATCACAGAGAAGCGCCTGCCTTCGAGCCCTTTGAAGACCGGCTCGAGGCGGTCTCCGATCGCC
>CAZCVC010000046.1:0-1454 GCA_964502045.1 uncultured Planctomycetia bacterium
GGCACTGGCGGCGGGGCGTTGGGGTCCGGGTTTTCAGGCGTGAGCGCCAGGTTGATGAGATTGAAGATGAAGCTGAATACGAAAAGAATCAGAACGACCGGCATGCTCGACGCCGCGATGGCCGCGCCTTTTTTGATCGACCCGAAAATCCCCATTGGATATCTCCTATTCAGATTGCAACTTCAATCATAGAAACGGATTGCGTAAAAATACCTGACTTAGAGTAACAAATTTTAAATTTCTTGTCTATGCCGAAATGCTCGCGATAGCGTCGCCTTGTCGACGAATTCGAGCGCGCTGCCGACCGGCACTCCGTGGGCCAGGCGCGTGACTTTGAGTTTTAGGGGCTTAAGCTGCTTCATCAGATACGCCGACGTGGCGTCCCCTTCGGTGTCGGAGCTCGTCCCTATCACGACTTCTTTGACGCCGCCGCGCTTAATGCGGTCGAGGAGTTCCTTGATCTTCAGGTCCTTGGGACCGATGCCGTCGAGCGGCGAAAGCGTGCCCATCAAAACGTGGTAAATGCCGGGGAATTCGCCGGCTTTCTCCATCGCGATGACGTCCTTCGGGTCCTGTACGGCGCAGATGAGGCTGTGGTCGCGCGCGGGGTTGGCGCAGATGTGGCAGACCGGCGCCTCGCTCAGGTTGTAGCATTCCTGGCAGGCGTGGATGTTTTTGTGCACGCGCAGCACGAGCTCGGCCAGCGTCTCGACCGACTCCGACGAGGCCGACAGCACGTACATCGCGAAGCGCTCGGCCGTGCGGCGGCCGACGCCGGGCATTTTCGCGAATTCTTCGATCAACTGCACCATCGACTCGGGGTACGGCATGGGACTAGCGGTCCACCACGCGTCCGCCGAACATGTTCATCGCCGACTTCACGGCGTTGTCGACTTCGGGCGACGCCGGCGCTTCGGCGGCGAACGCGCCCGCTTTCTTGACGGAAACTTCCTTGACCATTTGAAATTCGATGAGGACCTCGGCGCCCAGAAGCGCGGACAGGTGCTTTTCGATGAGCTTCTTGTTGTCGGCGACTTCGAGCGTCTCTTTGTGGAAATTGTATTTCTGCGGGAACGCGATGAGCGCGACGCCGTTCTTGAAGCTGAGCGGCTCGCCTTCGGCCATGTACGACGCGACCGACATTTTTTCGCCCTTCAACGCGGCAAGCAGCGGCTGCCAGATGGATTCGAGCGTGGCGCCCGCGGCCGCGCGCGGCACCGGGCCTATCTCGAGGTCTTCGGCAGGCAGTTCTTCGATCTCGGGCTCTTCCTCGTCCTCGTCTTTTTTCGAGGGCGGCGGCGCCGGCTTCGCGGCCGGCGGCGTATTTCTCGGCTCTGCGTAAGGGCGCGGCGCCGGCTCAGCTACCGAAGTTTTTTTTTCTTCGGAGCGCAGCAGGCGTATCGCCTCCGACAGGTCCTCCATCGGCGCGCGGTGCGCGAGCTTCACGAGCGCCA
>CAZCVC010000046.1:1554-8229 GCA_964502045.1 uncultured Planctomycetia bacterium
ATCGCCTCCGACAGGTCCTCCATCGGCGCGCGGTGCGCGAGCTTCACGAGCGCCATTTCGATCGGGATGCGCTTCATCTCGAAGCGGCGCGTGATCTGCAGCGTATTCATGATCACGGTGAAGAAATAAAATAGGTCTTCCTTGGAAAACGAGTCTTTCTGTTTGGCGAGCATTTTTTTATAGGAATCGCCGGCATCGATGAGCTCGGCAAGCCCGGCGGATACGTGCAGGAAGAGCAGATTGCGCACGTGCTCTAGCAGTTTTTCGAGAAACAGCGCCGCATCTTTGCCCTCGTTCAGGATGCCGTCCAGGATCTCGAGCGCCTGCTTCGCGTCGCGCCGGGCCAGCGCGTCGGTCAGCTCGAACAGCTTCTCGTCCTCGAGCGCGCCAAGAGAGAATACGACGTCCTTCTTCGTGATCTTCTCCTCGGACGACGACGCGATCTGGTCGAGAATGGACTGGCTGTCGCGCAGGCTGCCATCGGCGGCCAGCGCGATCACGTAAAGCGCTTCCTCGTCGATCTTGATCTTCTCGTTCCTGGCGATGTCTTTCAGCGCCGCGACGATCTTCTCGGCGGGAATGCGGCGGAAATCGAAGCGCTGGCAGCGCGACAGGATGGTCGCCGGCACTTTCTGCGCGGACGTCGTCGCGAAAATGAACTTCACGTACGCGGGCGGCTCCTCGAGCGTCTTCAGCAGCGCGTTGAACGCGTCGGTCGTGATCTGGTGCACTTCGTCGATGATGTAGATCTTGAATTTGCCGGAGGTCGGCGAAAATTTGACGTTTTCGCGCAGCGCGCGGATCTCGTCGATGCCGCGGTTCGAGGCGCCGTCGATCTCCATCACGTCGAGCGAACGGCTCTGCTCGATCTCGAGGCAGGCCTGGCATTTGCCGCAGGGGTCCGGCGTCGGGCCGGTCTTGCAATTGAGCGCCTTCGCGAAAATGCGCGCCATGGAGGTCTTGCCGACGCCGCGCGGGCCCGTGAACAGGTAGGCATGTCCGATACGGTTCGTCGATATCGCGGTCTTCAGCGTCTTCGTGACGGCGTCCTGACCGATGACGGTATCGAAGCCCTGAGGACGGTACTTGCGGGCGATGACGAGATAGGGTTTGTTGGCCATTCGAACTCGATTATAACCTAATTCAGGCGGAGTCGCCAATGGGCAAAAGTGGCGGAGAAAAGCTATTGACCGTATCGATCCAGCAGGCAGGCCTTGATCTTGCGCTCGACCAATTCCATGATAACGACCCCCGCTTTTTCTTCTCGGATCATATCATTGTTTAATATTCTGGAGCCTGTGTTTTTTTGGTTTTCGAAATCATTCGCAAAAAAAGGACCGAGCGCATCGAAAAATGAATCCCCGAAAATCAGGATCTTCGGTATTTTATTTTTTGGTTCCGCCCCTTTTTTCAGCTTAAAACGGGCTTCTTCATCTTTAAAATCCCCGGGCAGGGACAGCATTCTTGCGAGATCTCCCGCGTCCTTTTTCGGCCCCCAGGAAACATCATAATCTGACGCGGAAAGAACATGCGCCTCAGGAAGACCGGCCTTCAAGCGCTTCATTATCTCACCGTATGCCACGAAAGCACCGTGATCATTCCAGTGAGTGTCCGTCTTGTAATAAAGAAGATGGTCGGCCTTGGCATCTAAAAAAGGCTTTCTCAGGTCGATCATCTCAAAGCTTGAATGGGTTTTCATGTAGTCCAAAACCTGGTCGATCGCATTTTGTTTTTCAAGCGGGAGCCACTGAGGGAGATATTCCGGGTAAACGGAGTTTTTGTTGGGCGCAATGATTACCAATAAACGGCCTCCCGCGGCGCGCACGATCTCGTCTTCCTTTTCAATGTACGCGCGTATCTTTTTCAGTTCTTCCCGGCTGAATTCAGTCGCCTCATAGGTTGCCCGGTATAAAGGGTTGTAAAAAAGCCAGCCTTCCTTGCCCACGATCGCGATCTTTATCGCCGGGTCGGCGGCCGGCGACAGTTTGTCGTAATACATGTCGAGCCGGTTGTTGAAAGCGATGAGCCGATTCCTGAAGCCGAAATTATCGTTGAAATAGAGCTCGTACTTCTCCGGAAAATTTCTGAGATTTTTCAGATCGAGCCGCGGCCTCTCGGCAAGCCTGCGTTTTTCCGTAGAGCCTTCTTCGCGGAACAGGAACAGGTTTTGCTGCGTCAACGGCATGAAAACGGAGAGCGTGAACAGCAAGGCCGTCGCCCACTTGAAAGATCCGGCCATGAAACTGTCCTTCCCGGGAGGCATCATTTTTAAAACCTGAAATAGATGAACGGGTTGTGGGTCCCGGCGGCCAAAGAAGCGGCTGAGCAGAGAAAAACGGCGCCTAGAAAAACGAGCTCGAGGAACGAGAGGCCCGCGAAAACGTAGACTTCCGACGCTTTATGGAACACGCCGTTCATTTTATTTTTGGCTTTCGTAAGGGCCGCGAAAGAGGAATTAGGCGTACAGGCCATGATCCCCGCGCCTAGCGCGAACAGCACTTTTGCGTTCATGTAGTGGACGACCTTCATTTGGTAGGGGGCTTGATGCTCGATGCCGAACAAGACCTTCAAGAAAC
Organism: uncultured Planctomycetia bacterium; assembly: GCA_964502045.1. GTDB lineage: Bacteria > Omnitrophota > Gorgyraeia > 2-02-FULL-51-18 > 2-02-FULL-51-18 > CAMDWQ01. The sequence goes on from CAZCVC010000046.1 coordinate 4,131, forward strand.
CCAGCGCATGAGGTATCGTATCCGAACGGAAAAAAACCCACGCCGCCGCGATCACGACGAGCACGTAAAGATTTCTCAGCGGCGGCCATAGCCGTTTGAGGAATTTGGCGAGCCCCAGCCGTTCGAGCACCAGGAACATCCCGTGAAAAAGGCCCCAAACGACGAAATTCCAGCTCGCGCCGTGCCAAAGGCCGCAGAGGAAAAACACCAGCAGAAGGTTGAAATAAACACGCACCGGTCCGCGGCGGCTGCCGCCAAGAGGAATATAGAGGTAGTCCCGGAACCAGGTGGAGAGCGAAATATGCCAGCGGCGCCAAAACTCGGTGACGGACCTGGAGATGTAGGGGTAATTGAAATTTTCCAGGAACTCGAAACCGAACAGCCGTCCAAGCCCGATGGCCATGTCCGAATAACCGGAAAAATCGAAGTAGATCTGCAGCGCGTAGCATACGACACCGAGCCAGGCGTCGGTGACATGAAGCTGGGAAACGCCGGTCAAGAATATCCTGTCCGCGACGGCGCCGAGCGTATTGGCGATCAGCACTTTTTTTCCGAGCCCTATCACGAAGCGCCGCGCGCCGCCGGCGTATTTTTCCAATGAAAGGGTCCTTTCGCGGATCTGTCCGGCCACGTCGGAGTAGCGCACGATAGGGCCCGCGATCAACTGGGGAAAAAGAGAAACATAGAGCCCGAGATCGAACAGGTTTTTTTGTACCGGGGTTTTATCTCTATAAACATCGATGGTATAGCTGAGGGCCTGGAAAGTGAAAAATGAGACCCCTATCGGAAGATGTACCGGCGGAATGAAGATCGCAGGCAGCGAGAGGCCGATAAGAATAGAGTTCAGATTATCCGCGAGAAAATTCGCGTATTTAAAAAATAGGAGGATCGCGAGATTAAGCGCCACGGCGGCGGCCAAAATGAGCTTTGTCGTACGGCCTTCACGGTCGGATATTTTTGCCCGCGCGATCCAAAGCCCAAAAACATAGTTCAGCAGGATGGAACCGAGCATGACTAGCGAATATTCCTTCTCGCCCCAAGCATAAAAGATCAGGCTCGCCGCCAGGAGCAAGGAATTCCTGAACTTGCGGCCGACCAGGAAATGCAGGAGAAGAACGATAGGCAGGAAAAAGAATAGAAATATCGGAGAGCTAAAGACCATCAGGTTTTTTTGATCTTCCTTTTTATTTTCTTCAGAACACCGATGCCGGTTTCCAACGCCGTATGGGAAAAATACTCCCGCCTCGCTTTTTCCCTCAAAAGATAATGGTCCGCTGAGTCGCATGAAGCGTGCGGCATAGGCAGGTCCTGAACGCGCCCGGCGAAAAGCGACGGCACGCAGTGAAATCCCCTCTTTCCACGCGCCATGCGCGAACTCACGAGGATGTCGTCGCTCAGAAAAAATTGCCGTTCGCCGCCCGGCACGAGATTCACGTTCTTCAGCGCATCGGTCCTCAAAACGACGAGCCGTCCCTTGATCATGTCCACACGCTGATCGCGGCCCGCCAGCGCGGAGACGTGGCTGCTTTCTTTGTATATTTTGAGGACGTCGGGGAAACTGACGCCGTAAGGGCCTATCATCAGGCGTTCGTTCCTGCCCTTCAGAAAATCGACGGCATCGCGCAGAACGCGCTCGTCCGTGAACATGAGGTCGTCGTCCATCAGGCAGACGTATTCGGTCTTGGCCATCGAGGCCATGAACCAGCGGGGCCAAGTGATCGCGTTGACGGAGGAATCGATCCGCCAATCGGCCTCGGGGCATGGAGATCCGGCGCTATTGTTCCAGATGAAGATCTTCGGCCGGAGTGTCTGTGTTTTTATCTGATCGATGATTTGCCGCAGATTTTCCGGGCGGCGGTACTGGGTGAATACGGCTGTGACGCTCATGATGGCTGCCTGTAAAGCGCGGCCGCCTTATTTCCATAGCGGCGGAAATAACGTAAAAATTCGAGGTCCTCGGAGTCGGCGGCCAATGCGATCGCCGCGCCGGGAACGTCGGTCCCGGTGAAAAGCACGCCGAGGCCGTACGAATGCTTGAATTCGATGCTGGGGTACTTGTTTTTCAGCGAATCGAAAAGCCTGCCGACGCCGTAGTCGTCCGCCGAAGGCCCGAGATTCTCGCGTGTCACGTTCACGTCGTGAAAAACGACAGCGCCGCGCGGCGAGACTTTCGGCAGCCAGGTCTCGAAGTCCTTCTTCACCGCGTCGTACGTGTGAGTGCCATCGATGTGCAGCAAGTCGATCGAACCGTCCGCAAAATCCTTCGACGCTTCGTCGAACGTCTTACGCAAAAGCACGGCGGCCGCGCCGTAATTTTGACGGCAATAGGAAAGGAGGCCGGGGTAAACCGATCCGTTCATTTTCCCCATGTGGACGTCCCCTTCCCAGGTGTCGATACCGTAGCAGACGGTCTTCAGACCGAGTTTTTTGACCGCCTGGCAGAACGCCGCGAAAGAAGTCCCGTTGTAGACGCCGAGCTCAACGATGACGCGCGGCGAAAGGGCCTTGACCAGTGGAAATGCGAAAGGAATGTGTCCGGCCCAGTAAGGCGCCGCGACCAGCTCCGGCGTCATGCGGGCGAACCCGTACTTTTGGCGAAAGATCGCATATTTGAGAAGATTTATTTTTCTCATTCTCCCGGGCTTTCATTTTTTCGAATTAGAGGCCGATATGCTAGGCGCGACAAGGAGGCGTAGCGGCAGCTACGTCGACGCGAAGCAACGACGCAGATCGGACTCTAATTCGAAAAAATGATGGAGGAGAGGCAGGGATTCGAACCCTGGAACCCTTGCGGGTTACACGCTTTCCAGGCGTGCCGTTTCAGCCGCTCACGCATCTCTCCAAAATCGAAAAAAATTTACGGCTGTCTTTTGTTTTTGAAGAACTCCTGCAGCAGGGCGGCGGACTCGAATTCGAGCAGGCCCTCTTCGATGCGGAAGGAATGGTTCCATTTCCCGTCGGCGAGAAGGTTCACGATGGAGCCGCAGGCGCCGGTCTTCGCTTCGCGCGCGCCGAACACCAGACGCTTGATGCGCGCCAGGATCATGGCGCCCACGCACATCGGACAGGGCTCAAGTGTAACATAAAGCGTCGTGCCGGGTAAACGCTCGGCCTGCAGTGTTTCGCAGGCCTGTGTCAGCGCGAGCATCTCCGCGTGGGCCGTCGCGTCTTTCAGCAGACGCGTCTGGTTGGAAGCGCGGCCGATCACTTTGTTCTCGTGGACGACCACCGCGCCGATCGGGACTTCGCCGTTTTCGAACGCTTTTTCGGCTTCCTTGATCGCCATCCGCATGTAAAATTGGTCGAGCTCTTTTTTATCGGAAAGCATGGGGATTTACTCTACCATAAAGGAATAACGTCTGCTATAATTCGTCGATGGAAAAGTTTATTTCTCTGGTTCCCGTCGAAGAGTTCGAATCGCGCTATTCCGCCGACATCACCGGCCAGAAATACTTCGGTTTTCCGATGGAGCCGCTGCTCCGCGCCGAAGAAGTGCTGCTCAACCCCAAGTCCCGATCCATCGGCTATTTCTCGATGGAGTATGGGCTTTCGACCAACAGCTACAACGTGTTCGAAAGCCGCTCGCCGCTCTCCGAAAAAAACATCTCCTCCAACCACCACATTTTTTCCAACATGCGCGCGATGGACTACTACCTTTCGGTGCAGGTCGACCACATGCTCGACCTGCCGATCTACTCGGGCGGCCTGGGCGTCCTCGCCGGCGACACGCTGAAAAGCGCGGCGGACCGCGGGCTTCCGCTCGTCGCGGTCGGCATCCTCTGGAACAAAGGCTATTTTAAGCAAAATTTCTGGTTCAAGGACGGGCAGGTGCCCGAAGAAACCGATTGGGACCCGTGGACCTATCCGGGCCTCGTGCCGCTCAAGCAGCGCGTGCAAGTGAAGCTGAAGAATGAGACGATCGAGCTGCGTCTCTGGAAATATTTCGTCTACAGCCACGATAAGTCGCACGTCGTTCCGCTGATCCTGCTCGACTCGAACGTGCCTGAAAACTCCGAGCCCCTGCGTCTGCTCACCGGCCAGCTCTACCGCAGCGACAACGCCGAATGGAAGGCGATGCAGCGCATCATCCTCGGCCTCG
>CAZCVC010000047.1:0-4187 GCA_964502045.1 uncultured Planctomycetia bacterium
CGCCGCTGCCGCGCCTTCTCTCGGCACTGCCGCTCTATTTTCTCGGGGCCAAAGCGCCTCTCGACGATGCTTCCTGGGCCCAGGGCAACAGCCCGGACTTCGCGCGGAAATTTTTCTACCAGCCCGGTTTCACGATAGATCGTCTCATCTTCTGGGCGCGTCTGCCGATGGCTCTCCTTTCCTTGTTTTTCGGCTATTTCATTTACCGCTGGGCGCGGGAGCTTTTTGGGGTGTGGGCAGGGGTCGGAGCGCTGGCACTTTTCGCGTTCTGTCCGGATGTCGTCGCTCACGCGGGCCTGGCGACTTCGGACATGGCCGTAGCTTTCTTTTTTTACATGGCGCTTTGGCGTTTCTGGAAATATCTGAGGAAACCGAATTTCAAGAATATCGCGCTGACCGGCCTGATGGCGGGCCTGGCGATGATCTCGAAGTTTTCCGCGGTGCTGATATTTCCGGTGCTATTCCTGATCACGGCGTTCTCGGGCTCGTGGAAGAAAACGCCGGTCAAAAGCATCGCGCTGTTCCTCGCGGTGACATTCCTGACCGTGTGGGCCGGTTATTTTTTTGAAGTGAAACCCATGTTAAAGAACACGCCGGACCCGCCGAAGAAGATCGAGTTCCTGCACAAGCTCGGCGGGGAAGATCTGGTGAAGTTCGCCGAAAACGTGCCGGTGCCTCTGGCGACGTTCTCGACCGCATTCGTGTCCATGATGATGACGCGCGCGAAGGGGACCAACGCGTATTTCATGGGCGAGTGGTCGCATGGCGAGAAAAGCTGGTGGTGCTATTACCTGACCGCGTTCGGGATCAAAAATACGGTTCCTTTGCTTCTGCTGATAGTGATGGCGCTTCTTTGTCTGGGGGTGATCCCGGCAGACCGATTGGCGAAAACATTCATCGTCGTCCCGGTCGTTCTTTTTTTCGCCGTGACGCTTCGCGACAAGGCGCAGGCCGGCATCCGGTATTTCCTGCCCATTTACCCGCTTTTCTTTCTGCTGTGCGCCGGGTGGTTCGCGTGGGCCTGGCCGAAAAAAACCTACTTCCGTGTGCTGATTTCCGCGCTGCTCGCCTGGCACGCGCTCGAGGCGGCGATGATCTATCCGCATTATTTTTCTTATTTCAACCAGATCGCCGGGGGTCCGGATAAGGGCTATCTTTATTTAAGAGATTCGAATTTGGACTGGGGCCAGGATCTAAAAGGTCTCGCCGCGTGGACAAAAAAAGGCGATTACGGAGAGATCGTTGTTGCATCCAACTCCATCATCGACCTCGAGAAGGCCTACGGACTAAGGTCCCGGCCCATCACGGAAGGCGAGCAAAAGACGCCGGGCCGCCGCATTTACGCGATAAGCCTGCACGGCCTCGACATGACGGGTTGGCCGGGCCGTTATAAGCCCGTTGCGGTTATCGGCCACAGCATATGGGTTTACGATTTTCGCCGGGAGGAGAATCTGATATGATGAAGCAGTCCAAAGAGAGGACCCAATGAGCGCCCCAGATATATCAGTCGTCGTACCGGTTTTTAATGAAGAAAAAGTGCTGAACGAATTTCACTCGCGCCTCGGCAAGGCCCTGTCCGCGATGAAGTTAAGCGCGGAGATCCTTTACGTCAATGACGGTTCCCGCGACGGCTCCGAAAAGACCCTCGCTGACCTTAAAAAATCCGATCCGCGCGTCCGCACGCTGTCTTTCACCCGCAATTTCGGCCACCAGATCGCGGTCAAGGCGGGCCTCGACCACGCGGCCGGCGGCGCCGTCGTCATCATCGACGCCGACCTTCAGGATCCGCCCGAAATGATCGCTGACCTCTGGGCCAAGCACCGGGAGGGCTACGACGTCGTGTACGCGGTCCGCGTGCAGCGCGACGGTGAGACACTCTTCAAAAAAGCGACGGCGTCGCTCTATTACTGGATGCTCCGCAGCATCTCGTCGGTCGACATCCCGCGTAACACCGGGGATTTCCGGCTCATCTCGCGGAATGTCGCGGACGTTCTCAAAGGCATCCGGGAGAAAAATCCATATTTGCGCGGCCTCATCGCCTGGACCGGATTTAAGTCCGTCGGCGTGCCGATGAAGCGCGACCCGCGCTTCGCCGGCAAAACGAAATACTCTCTCAAGAAGATGGTCCATCTGGCCTGGAGCGGCATCACTCATTTTTCGTTATTTCCGCTGCAGCTGCCGTTTTTTTTCGGCTGCCTGAGCCTGGCCGCTGCGCTTCCTTTTTTTCTTAAAATAGTTATGCACTTGACGTGCGACGGCCACGATACGATCCTGTTCGTCGTTTTCTTTCTGAGCGGCGTTCAGCTTCTTTGTGTGGGTATCCTCGGCGGCTACCTCGGCCGTCATTACGAGGAAGCGCGTCCCCGCCCCTTGTACGTCCTCAAAAAGGAAGAGGCTTGAGACAAGCCTTCGTCCTGCCGGCCATTCTCGTCCTGGCCTTCGGGCTGCGGATCGCGGGCCTCAGCTTCGGCCTTCCGTACGTCTATCACCAGGACGAAGCCATCGTCGTGAACCACGCAATGGCGGTCGGCGCCGAAGGGTGGAACACGAAGACCTATCTGCCGCCGCAATTCGCCAGCTACTTTCTTTTTATCTTCTACGGCGCCTATTTCGCGCTCGGCCGCGTGTTCGGACTTTTCTCGGGGACCGAGGCTTTTGCGCTTCACTTCCTGAAGGACCCGACCCCATTCTACTTTATCGGGCGCTTCGTGCTCGGGGTCGTGTTCGGGACGGCGACCGTGGCGCTGCTGTTCCGTTTGGGAACCAGGTTCTTTTCCCGTTCGACGGGCGGCTGGGCCTCGATGTTCCTCGCCGTCTGTTTCATGCACGTGGCGCACAGCCACTATGTTTACATGGACGCGGCGGTCACGTTCGCGGTCCTGCTGCTTTTTTATTTCCTGTTCCGCGGGATGGAAGAGCCGGGATGGAAGAACGCTCTGCGCGCCGGCGCCGCATTTGGATGGGCCGTGAGCGTGAAATACACGGCCGTTTATTTTTTTTACGTGATGGCGGCCCCAATTTTTATCGCCCCCAGGAAGAAGGGAACCACCGCCGCCGTGCGGCTTTTGGGCGCGGGCCTGCTCTCGGTCGCCGTCTATGCGGCCGTGAGCCCGTACTCGTTTCTGGACTGGCACAATTTCATCGCGCAGGTCCGCAGCCAATCGGCCGCGCGAGGCCAGCAAGAGCTGCTGCACCACCTGCTCTACTCGCTCAACAACGGCACGAGCCCGCTTTTTCTCATGACGGCCCTGCTGGGTTCCGTGGTGTGCGGCAGGCACTGGGGCCGCCCCAAGACCGCCGTGATATTTCTGGGTGTTTTCGTCTACTACGCCGTCAATACGGCTTTCAGCCAGCCCTTTGCCCGGTACATGATGCCGCTCCTTCCTTTTTTGTGCCTGTTCGCGGCAGAGGGCATCTCGTTCTGGAAACAGAAAGGCGTCGGCGCGGCGCTGGGCGCGGTGCTCGCGCTGAACCTTGTGTCGCCGACGCTCTATTTCGACCGTCTTCTGGCCACGCGGGACACCCGCACGGAGGCGCTCGCCTGGTTCGAGGCGCACGTGCCGGAAAAGTCGGTCGTCGTGCTCGACAACGTGTTCTTCGGTCCGCGCCTGACTCAGACGCGCGAGCAGATCGAGGAGAAGTACGGATATCTCGGCGCGTCGGGACGCGGGAGCGCGCGCGAAAAGAGGCTCGACCTGACGATGAAAACGCTCGAAGGCAAGAAAACCTACAAGGTCTATTATGCCCAAGCTCCCGAGCAGGACCCGTCGGCGGCGTTCCTCTTCGGCCGCCCGCTCGTGAAGCCTGACGCGGAGAATCTGAGGGCCATCGGAGCCGAGTACGTTGTGCTGAACTATGCCGACCCCTCGCCGGAATTACGCGCCTGGAAAGCTTCCGACAACGGTTTCGAGCTGGCAGCCAGCTTCAACCCGTACCATCGTCCGACGACGGTCTCGCACGGCGAATTGGAGGGTCTCACCGGTCCGCCGGATTCGCGCCGCGACCTCTTCAGCCGCAAGACGCTTGGCCCTTACCTTGAGATCTACAAGGTGAAGCGATGATCGACCTGAAATCCCACCGTTATTTTCTCGTTCTTTACGGCATCGTCTACGCCAGCTTTCTGTGGCCGTTACTGCTTTTTCAAAAGACATTTTTGTACGGCGACTACTGGCAGCAGCATTACCCGT
>CAZCVC010000047.1:4197-8196 GCA_964502045.1 uncultured Planctomycetia bacterium
ATTACCCGTGGGCCTATGAATACGCCCGCGTCTTAAAACAGGGTGGACTGCCTTATTGGGTACCTGCGATGGCGGCCGGTTTCCCGTTGGTTGCGGAAGGGCAGGTCGGGGCCTATTATCCGCCGCATATCTTTTTTTACAGCCTGTTTCCGTTTCCGGTGGCCTATACGCTGCTCATTCTCATACACGTGCTCATCGGCGGCATGGGCTTCTATCGTTATGCTGAAAAAATCGGTCTTTCGAAAGAAGCCGCTTCGGTTTGCGCGGTGCTGTTCTCGTTCTCGAGCGTTTACGGCGGTTGTTTTTCGAACACGGCCACCCTGAAAGTCCTCGCCTGGCTTCCTTGGGCGATGCTTTTGCCCGAGCGTCTCATCGCCGCCAAAGGGAAGGACAGGGTGTTGTGGACATCGCTGCTCGGAGTCCTGTTCGCGTTGATGTGGACGGCAGGAGCGATGCAGGTAGCGCTTTATGCCGTCGGCTATCTTTTTTTCTATTGGATACTCAGATTCAAGCCCCGGGAATGGCTGTTTTTTATAGCGGCCAATGTTTTGGGAGTTCTATTGTCCTTGCCTCAGTGGACGGCGACGCTCGAACTGATCCCGTGTTCGGTCCGGCAGGGCGAGTCGGCGGCCTTCGCATTATCCGGATCCCTGTATCCGCCGTTTGTCGCATCGTTCCTCTATCCCTATTGGGGGCTCTTCCTGGGTTCTTCGCTCTACCTGGGCACGGCGGGAATACTTTTGGTCCTGGTGTACCTGATGTTCAAACAGGAAAAAACAGCCAAGACCCATCTCTTTCTCGCCGCCATTTTCTTTTTGCTGGCCTTCGGCAGATACAATCCCGTCTACAAGTTCCTCATCGATACGTTTTCGCTTACCATCCTCCGGTTTCCGCACAAATTCGCCTTTTTCGGCATGGTTTCCTTGTGCGTGCTTGCAGGTTACGGCTTTGACCGGCTGGGGCAGACGACAAAGACCGGCGTATCGAATGCCAAAAAAGGCGTCTTTCTGGTTATTTTAGGCCTATGCCTGACGGGACCTTTTTTGGCCCAGTGGGTCAGCCATCGATTCGAGGACCGTATCAACGAAACGGGAAAAAGGATTTCGCTCGAGACTTTCGAGGGCAAAAAGGATCCCAAAAAAAGCGCCGAAGGGTATCAGAAAAGTTTTACAGAATATTTCGAGAGCATGCGGCAGGAAAGGTTTTCTTATTCGAATCAATACAACGTTCTTTCCATCGTCTTTATTTTGATCTCAGGCATCTTTATCTTTGCGTGTTTCCTCCGGGGCGCGCCTTCTTATTGGCGCGATATTTTCCTGCCGCTGCTTCTGGCGGCCAACCTTCTCATCTTCGGTTATCCTTGGGGCAGTGAAGGGTTACACGGTTCCGGATTCATCGGCAATGTGCGCGGTATTTCCGAACCTCCTTCGGTGATCAGTCAGTTGATCGAGCGGCGGCAGACCGCGGACGGCAGCGCCATGATCGAATGGGCGAAAGACGCGAATGAAGTGTTTTCGCCTAATTCCAACCTGCTTTACGGCATCCGCCATGCCGGCGGTTATTCGCCACTGCTTTTAAATCGCTACTATGAGCTGTCCAAGGACCTTGGCATTGCCGACAGCTCGCTGGGCCGGAAACCTTATGATCTGGGGGTCTGGAACAGGGAGATCGGCGTGATAAGCGCGTTCGGCGTCAGCCAGGTGCTTTCGTCCGAAAAGATCGACCTTCCCGGCGCAGCGTTGAGAAACATGATGAAGGAGACGAGCTTTGAGAACGGAAAGCGCATCGAAAGCCGCCAATACCTGTATGAATTCGCAGACACGCTGCCGTTAGTCTATGCAGTTTACCGCTGGAAGGAAATAACCTCTGCGGAAGAAAGGCTCGCCTACCTGAAAGGCCCCGAGTTCAAGCCATTCGAGGAAGCCGTCGTCGAATATAGCGCAGAACTGCTAAAGCCCTCCGATGATTATACGTACAGCCCCGCCGAGATCGTTTCGCTGTCGCCGAAAAGCATCGAGGCCCATGTCGACCTCGTGTCGGACGGTGTCATCGTGTTCCGAAGCGCGTTTTATCCGCGCTGGAAAGCGGAGTTGGACGGCAGAAAGGCGGAGCTTCTGCCCGTCAATCACGCGTTTTCAGGAATCTATGCGGCGAAGGGAAGCCATGAGGTCAAATTTTATTATGACGAGTCCGGCCACCGGGCCGCCGAAGGCGTCGCGGCCGGCGCTCTGATCCTGCTCGTCTTCGCCAACCGCTTCGTCCGGAGGGGGCGCCGGTGAACGATAAAACGAAAAAGATCGTTTCGGTATTGAGCCTTGTTTGGATCTACGGCGTATTCATCGCGTACGTGCTTCTGGCCGTGCGCAGCAAGATGGGGCGCTAGATGGAATTCCTGACCTCGGGCCCCTGGCATGCGCTGTTCGCGACGTTTCTTCTCTGCGTGATCCTCTGGGTAGCTTACCTGACCGGACAGGTGGTGCTGACGTTCGCGGGTCTCGGGCCGGCCGTGTTCGCGCGGCTCGAAGAGCGGCTCTTTTCTACCGGGACCGGCATGCTGTTCATTTCGGCGTGCGTGTTCTTCCTGGGCATTCTCGGAAAACTTTCCATACTGCCTGTCACGATGCTGCTGATGGCGCTGCCCATCGTTTCGTTCGCGGTGTTGAAACGCCGGGGGGACCGCGACTGGGGAAGAGGCGAGATCGCGCGCTACGTCGGCGACAACCGCCTCTTTTGCGCCGCCGCGCTGGCGGCGCTCATCCTTTCCTGGATCCAGGCCGTGGCGCCGCCGATCGGCAACGACGCGCTGGCCTACCACTTGCACCACGCCAAGCAATTCGTGCTGCGGTACCGTATCGAATACCTGCTTTACGAGCGCGAATCGCTTTGGCCCTATTTCATGGAAACGTTCTTCATGATCGGGCTGCTGCTCGAGGGTACGATGCTGCCGCAGCTGTTTCACTGGGCGTTTTACGGCATGACGGCGGCACTCGTCTATTCCTTCGGCCGGCGCTTCTTTGACGAAAATATCGCGCGTCTCGCGGCACTGATATTTCTCTTCACGCCGGTCGCGTTCGCGCAGGCCGGGCACGCTTACGTGGACCTTGCGCTCGCTTTTTTCGTGTTTGCGGCCGTTTACGCTTTCCTGCTTTATGATCTTTACGGGAACGAGCGTCTTTTCCTGCTTTCGGGCCTGATGGCAGGCGGCGCGGCCGCGGTCAAATACCTGGGCCTCGGCTCCTTCCTGATCCTGACCGTGATTTCGGCGGTCCGCGTCCGGATGAAGGTCCGGCCGCTGGCTTATTTTCTATCGGCGGTATTCGTCGCTTCAAGTTTTTGGTATTTTCACAGCTGGATCGCGGTTGGCAACCCGGTCTATCCGTTTTTCTCCGGCCTATTCGGCGGGCACGGTTATGCGTTCAACATCGCCGAGAACGTCGGCATGGGAAACAGTTTTTTCGATTTCCTGATGCTGCCGTGGAACATGACGATGCATCCGAGAAATTTCGGCGGCGAAATGATAGGCGGCATCTTTCTCATGTTCGTGCCGCCGCTTCTTTTAGACTTGAGGGATGTCCGTCGTTCGATGCGCTACGCGGCGGTGTTCACGGTGCTTTACACGGCGTTTCTTTTCACTCAGTCGCAGCACCTGCGTTTTTATCTTTCCGTGGCGCCGTTCCTTTCGGTCGCGGCGGCCGTATCCGCCGTGAAGCTGCTTCGGGGCGGGGCCTGGGTGCGGCGGGCGACTGCCGGTGCGCTCTGTCTCGTGCTTTTGCTGCACGGCGCGATATTCGTCTACCGGACGCGCGGTTTCTGGCCTGTCGTTTCGGGAAAAATAAGCGTGGAGGAATACCTGAAGCGGTACGAGCGCTCCTATGAAGGCTATTTATTTTTCAAGAACCGGCTGAAGGACCAGGAAAGGTTTTTCAACTGCGCCGAAGTCCGCGCTTTTTACAGCGCGTCGGGCGAGCGCATGCAGTACGACTCGCTGCCGTTCCGTCT
>CAZCVC010000048.1:0-5484 GCA_964502045.1 uncultured Planctomycetia bacterium
CGCCTGCCGGTCGAGGCGGTGCACGATGAAGACGCGGCCTATCTTCGAGCGGCTTTGGGAGCGCACATATTCGGTAAGCACGTAATAGGCAGTGTGGATCTTATCGTCGTCGGTGCCCATCGTGAGCAGGCCCGAGGGCTTGTCGATGACGACGAGCCATTCGTCCTCGAAAACGATGTCGAATGGCAGGCGCGCCATGAGCTTCCGCTTTTCCACGACCTTCTTTTCAACGATCTCGAGACGGTCGCCGGGCCGGACCTCGAACCGGTGTGATTTCACGACGGAGCCGTTGATGGTCAGAGAGCCGAATTTCAGCACCTGTTTCAGCTTCACTTTCTTGTAAGCGGGAAAATGCTTGAAAAGATATTCGAGCAGCGGCGCTTTTTCAGTTACAATATGAGGATTCATGGGTTCATCTTAGAGAACAACCCCGGAACCGTCAATGACTATACGGAAAGTGGTGATCACGGCGATGCTGGTCGCGTCCATGGGCGCGGCGGCGGTGCAGGCGGAGGAGCAGGCGATGGAAAAAGCGGCGTTCGGCGCGGGCTGTTTTTGGGGCGTGGAAAAAGTGTTCGGCGACATTCCCGGCGTCGTGTCGACGCAGGTCGGCTATACCGGCGGCAAGCTGAAAAACCCGTCCTATGAGCAGGTCTGCAGCAGCGACACCGGTCACGCCGAAGCCATCGAGATCACGTACGACCCATCGAAGATCTCCTACGAAGACCTGCTAGAGGCGTTCTGGACGCACCACGACCCAACCACAAAAAACCGCCAGGGAAACGATGTCGGCACCCAGTACCGTTCCGTCATTTTCTATTACACCCCGGAGCAGAAGGCCGCCGCGGAGAAAACCAAGCGCTTGCTCGACCGCGCCGGCATCTATCGGGACAATATCGTGACGGAAGTCGAGCCGATGGACACCTTTTATCGAGCCGAAGAATACCATCAAAAATACCTCAAGAAAAACCCTCTCGGCTATTGCCACCTCCTGCTTCAGCCCAAGAAAGTCCGCGAAGTCCTCCGCTCCTCTACAAAGTAATATTTAAGTCGATTAATAACTTAATCGTTACTTTTTTTTATTATTAATTAATTAAATATAGTAAAGTTAATAAGATTGTATATTTTGATAATTAATGTATAATTTTAGTAAGACTTAGAACACCAAGGGAGGATCGTCTTGAAGAATCAAAAAGGCTATACTTTGATGGAAACCATGGTGGCCGTCAGTCTGGGAGTCATCGCGATCGCCGCCGCCGCTTCGACGATGGACAGCGGTATTTTCATTCGGACGGACAACCGCAGCCGTCTCTATGCCACCAACGCCCTCCGCGAGGAACTGGAAATATTGCGCAATACGGCCTTCGACACGGTCACCGGCTATGGGGCGAACAGCACGTTCACGAACGCGCAGGTGACGCAGCTTGTCAGCGGGGCCGGCACGCGTACGATCGCCAACTCGTTCGGCGCCGACATCCGGCAGGTGACGCTGACGGTGAGCTGGAGGAGCCGGCGCGGCACCACGATCTCGCAAAGCATCACGACACTGCTGTCCCGAAGGGGGTTGAACGGCACATGAGAAACTTCCGCCGCGATTCCAAAGGTTTCACTTCGCTCGAACTGCTCGTCGCGTCGAGCATCACCCTTCTGTTCGCGCTTTCCTTTTATACGGCGTTCCGCGTTCTGTACGCGGAAATGTTCCGCAATAGCGTCTACTTCGAGAGCAACGTTTCGGCCAAGAACGTGATGGACCGCCTGGCGCGGGACGTCTATGAAGCGGTCAACGTGCAGGCCAGCTACAATGGCAACACGACCGGCACGACATGCCTCATCCTGAAGCTGCCCAGCGTCAATGCGCTCGGCGTGCCTACCAGCATCTCTTCTCAGTTCGACTACGTGACGTACAGGATCGATCCGTCCAACCCGACGCAGATGCTGCGCTCTCTCGACGTGCTGAACGGCACGAGCCAGCGCGAAGGCGGCGCCGATACGACCGACGTCGTCATCGCGCGCAGGATCTCGAACGTCGCGTTTTCCTACCTCGGCACGGCGCTCAGCTACGTGGCGTCGGCGACGATCCCGACGATGAAAGCCATCAACGTGAACGTCACCGCGCAGGGCACGACGGTCGGCACGACGCAGCAGACTCAGGTCGATTCGGACCTGATGCTGAGAAACCGTATCACTTAAGGAGCGTCCATGAAAAACCAAAAGGGATTCGTGATGCTGACGACAGTACTGCTTTCTTCGCTTCTTTTCGCCGGCGCGCTCAGTTACATGGAGGTGTTGCGCACGGAACTGCAGTTGCTTTGGGCTTCACAGAACCAGCTGAAGGCCCAGCTGCTCGCCGAGGCCGGCATCGAAGAGACCGCATGGGAGCTGAATTACAACAGCGGCGCTTTCACGACCGCCAACGGCTGGACGACGGCCGGCACGACGCGCACGAAGACCGGTACGTTGATCAGCGGTGTAACGACGTACGGCACCTACGCGGTCACCGTGACCAACGTCACCTCGAGCACGCCTTCGATCACGTCGGTCGGCACCGCGACCGGGACCGGCGGCGCCAAGATCGTCACGGAGAAGGGACAGCTCACGACGACTTCGCAATTCCTGAATGCGATCATGACCAACGGCGTCGCCACTTTTTCAGGCAACGCCTACACCGACAGCTACAATTCCTCAAGCGCCTACGGCGGCGCCAACCGCCTCACGAACGGCGACGTGCAGACCAATTCCCACAACACCGGCGCTGTCGCCATGTCCGGCAACGCGAATGTAAGAGGCGACGTCGGCACCGGTTCCAGCGGCACGGTCACGATGAGCGGCAACGCCAGCATCACGGGCACGATCTCGTCGAGCGTCAACAACTCGATCACGGCCGTCACGGTGCCGTCGAGCCTGACTTCGCTGGCCTCCAGCGGCGCCTACAGCCTCAGCGGCAATTCTTCGGCGACTCTGAATACCGGCTCTTACCGTTATACTTCGCTGTCGACCTCGGGAAACGCCGTGCTGACGATCAATGGCGCCGTTTCTCTTTACCTCACCGGCTCCACCTCTTTGTCCAACAGCGGCAACGCGCGCATCACGATCAGCTCGGGGTCGTCTCTGACGATCTACGTCGCCGGCAGCGTCTCGGTCTCCGGCAACGGGCTTGTGAATAACAACGGCACGACGAACCCGATGACTTTCCAGCTCTACGGCACGTCGACGGCCACGTCGCTCTCTATCAGCGGCAACGGCTCGACGACCGGCATCATCGACATGCCCTCCGCGCACGTCGCGGTCAGCGGAAACGGCGACATCTACGGCGCCATCGTGGCCAACACGTTCTCGGCCAGCGGCAACGGCGGTTTTCATTACGACGAAAGACTCGCGACGAACGGTCCGTCCTCAGGGTACAAGCTCCAGTGGGCGCGCCGCACGTAACGGGGTAGTGAAACGAAGTAGGGAATCATACATAACATAGGAGGGGCAATCGATGAAGAAGAGCCTGTTGGGGCTGGTGGTCCTAGGTGTTCTTCTCTGCACTTCAGTGTACGCCGACTCGCCGGCATTTCCGGTGAACTTCAACGCCAGCGTGAGCGGCGATGATGAGACGACGCTGATCAAGGTGGAGGGCACCAAGCTGCGAATTTCCGTGAACGCTCCGGACGGCGGCGCCGTGAAGGATTACTCGATGGATGTCGAAGACGGCACCATCGCGTCATTTCCCGGCGATCTAGTTCACGAGGGCGCCGACGGTTATGCTGCGGCGTACGACGAAGTCATGGGTTCGCTGGATGACCTGCGCTCGCGTCTATCGGAGTCGGGGGACAGCGAGAACCTGGCTTCCTTGGAATCCACGATCAGCTATCTTCACACCCTCGAGGGTTAGAGCGCATTCGGTCCGGCGCGATCTCCCGCCGGACTCCCCTCGGGGCGCGTTGATTAATCGGCGAATTCGTGGCATAATCGGCTCATGAAAAAAATACTGCTATGGGCCGTTTTTATTTTGGCGGCCTCTATGACGGCGGCCGGCTGCGAGACCGTAAAGGGCATCGGCCGGGACATCACCGGGGCCAGTTCTGCAATCCAGGGGAAAATGAGCAATGGATGAGATCCGTAAGCGCGATGAACGCCGGCACACCGAAAGGATAGCGCAGTCTCTTCCGCTGCAGGCTTCGAAAGAGGAAACCCTCTCCCAGGAGCAGATCACAGGCCTGACCCGCGACATCAGCGGATCGGGCCTTTCGTTTTTGTCCGACCGTCAATACGCGGTCGGCGATACGCTGAACCTGCAGATCGATCTGCCGACCTCCCAGCACCAGCTGCGCGTGCGCGTCGTGCACGTCGAGGTGTTCGGCGAGTCGAGCAACGTCGGCGTGACTTTCCTCGACATGTCGCCGGCGCACCAGAAGGCTCTGATGGAGGAGCTTTTCCAGAAGGAATAGTTTTTTAGACCTGCCGCTTGTAAAGCATCTACCCGCAAAGAATGATGTCATGAAAAAATTCGTCCGTTTTTTGGCGCTCGCCGCGTGCCTCTACGCCCCCGCTTGCGCGATCGCCGGCGACGGCGCCGTCCGCACGGTCGCCAAGGCCTTCGACGGCGACACGATCCTGCTCGAAAACGGCGAAAAGGTTCGCCTGATCGGCGTGGACACGCCCGAAACGCACGACGACGACGGCCGCAACGCCGCGCACGCCCGCCGCTTCGGAAAGGCCGAGGGACTCGTCGATGAATTCGCGCTGAAGGCCAAGGAATTCACGGCCTCGTCCGTCGCCGGGCAGAAGGTGCGCCTCGCGTATGACTGGGAGCGGCGCGACAAGTACGGCCGCACGCTCGCTTATGTGTACCGCGAACCCGACGGCTTTTTTCTGAATGCCGAGATCCTGAAGCAGGGCTACGGGTTCGCGTACACGCGATTCCCGTATAAATACCGCGAAGAGTTCAAGGGTTTCGAAGAGGAGGCACGGCGCGAGCGCCGGGGGCTCTGGCGGTGAATTCCATTTTCGGCCGAACGGTGATACACTGACGTTATGGAAAGACACTTCGACGAAGAACTGAAAAACTTAAAACAGAAGCTGCTGCAGATGGGCGATACGGCGCAGGAGATGATCGGCCTGGCGATCAAGAGCCTCGTCGAGCGCAAGGAATCTTTGGCCACCGAAGTCTTCGGGCTCGAAGAAAAAGTGAACCACATGGAGATCGAGATCGAGGAAGAGGTATTGAAGCTGATGGCGCTGCGCCAGCCTGCCGCGCGCGATCTGCGCCTCTTGACCGCCATCCTGAAGATCAACAACGACCTCGAGCGCGTCGCCGACCAGGCCGTGAACATCTCCGAGCTTTCGATCTTCCTCTTGAAAGAGCCCAATCTGAAGCCGCTTATCGACATCCCGCACATGGCCAATCTTGCGCAGCGCATGATCAAGAACAGCCTCGAGGCGTTCGTCCAGCACGACCCTAAGCGCGCCAAAGCGGTCTGCGCCGACGACGACGAGGTC
>CAZCVC010000048.1:5494-8167 GCA_964502045.1 uncultured Planctomycetia bacterium
GTCCGCGAACTTTTGACCTACATGATGGAAGACCCCAAGAGCATCACGCGCGCCGTCGACCTGATCCTGGTCAGCCGCAACCTCGAGCGCATCGCCGACCACGCGACGAACATCGCCGAGGACGTCATCTTCATCGAGGAAGGCAAGAACATCAAGCACCACTTCCAGGATGATGCAGTGTAACGGACGTTGTCCCAGGGAAAGGTTGGAATTGAACCTTTCCCTGGGACAACGTCCGCAGCGCTGAACGTGGAAACCGCGGCTGTTCTCCTTATCCTCTTATTTTCCATCATCCTGCATGAAGTCAGCCACGGCGTCGTGGCGCTTGTGAACGGCGACCCGACGGCCCGCGAAGCCAGACGCCTGACGCTGAACCCTTTCCCGCACATCGACCTCATCGGCTCCATCATCCTGCCGACCTTGCTTTATTTCTCCGGCACCGGCCTCATGTTCGGCTGGGCCAAGCCCGTGCCTTTCGACGCCCGCCGTTTCCGCCGCCGCCGCGTCGGCATTTTCACGGTCGGTCTCGCGGGCCCGCTGACGAACGTGGTCCTGGCCGTTCTGTTCGCCCAGGCTTTCCGCCATTCCCATATTAACGAATTCTGGAGCCAAATCCTGTTCTACGGCGCCGCGATGAACGTGGGCCTGGCGCTCTTCAACCTGATCCCGATACCGCCGCTCGACGGCTCGCGCGCCGTCATGGTATTTCTGCCGCCCGCGGCCCGGAAGATCTACGGTAAGCTCGAACGGTGGGGATTTCTGGTCATTCTCGTGCTGGCTTATTCGGGCGCGCTGAAGTACGTGATCACGCCGGTTTTTGTGAAGGTGCTGGTGTGGTTGACAGGGGCGGTAGAATAATCTCATGCCAACGACATCCGCTCAGATCGTATCTGCCATCATCACGCCGGCGCTGCTTATTTTAGCCACCAGTTCATTGATCACCGCTACGGCCCATCGCATCAGCGGCATCCTTGAGCGCGTGAGAGACCTGGCCAAAGAGGTGGAGATCGAAGGGAAAGGGGCGCCGTCGAAAAAAAAGCACGATTTTCTCGTGGCCCAGCTGTTTAAGGCGACTGTCCGCGCGAAGCTGATCCAGCGCGCGATGGTGTGTCTTTACATGTCGCTCGGGTCCGCGATCTTGACTAGCGTGACGGTCGGGGTGGGCACCGTGATGGGGTTCGAAACAACGGGGCCCGTGCTCGTCCTAATTTTTGCGGCGGTCGGGCTTTTGTTTTTTGCCAGCACTCTTCTGATCCGCGAGTCCCGCATCGCGCTCTCGGCGGTCGACGCCGAGATGGAATTCGTGAGGCGCCTTGCCTAACGCCTCGACTTGAGAATCCGCGCCCGCGGAGATATACTGTAAGGTCTTATGCCTAAGACCTTGTTCGAAAAAATCTGGGAAAAGCACATCATCGCCGTCCAGCCCGGCGGCACGAGCCTGCTTTTCATCGACCGCCATCTCATCCACGAAGTGACTAGCCCGCAGGCGTTCGAAGGGCTGCGCCTGGCCCATCGCAAGGTGCGCCACCCCGAGCTCACGTTCGCGACGATGGACCACAACGTGCCCACCGACGACCGCATGAACATCAAGGACCCGATCTCGAAGGCCCAGATCGAGGCGCTCACGAAAAATTGCCGCGAGTTCGGTATCAAGCTTTACGACCTGAACAGCAGCGAGCAGGGCATCGTGCACATCATCGGCCCCGAGCTCGGGCTCACGGTGCCGGGCACGACTATCGTCTGCGGCGATTCGCACACATCGACGCACGGCGCGTTCGGCACATTCGCGCTCGGCATCGGCACCTCCGAAGTCGAGCACGTGCTGGCGACGCAGTGCCTGCCGCAGAAAAAACCAAAAACTTTTAAGGTCGAATTCAAAGGCAAGCTGAGGCCGGGCGTCACCGCCAAAGACATGGTGCTGAAGCTGATCGGCGTCATCGGCACGGCCGGCGGCACGGGCTACGTGCTCGAATATTGCGGCGAGGCTGTGAAAAACCTTTCGATGGAAGCGCGCATGACGATATGCAACATGAGCATCGAAGCCGGCGCCCGCGCGGGCCTGATCGCGCCGGACGAAACGACGATCCAGTATATTCTGGCCAAGAGCCGGCCTTTCGTTCCGTCGGGCGCCGATAGGGACAAGGCCGTCGCGTATTGGAAAACTTTACCGTCGGATCCCGGCGCGAAATACGACCGCGAGATCGTCATCGAGGCCGGGGACATCGCACCGCAGGTGACGTGGGGCACCAGCCCGGGCATGGTCATCGACGTGAACTCTCCGGTTCCCGCCGAAGTTCCCGGTTACACGAAGACGGACGTTCAGGCCGCGCTGGATTACATGGGCCTCAAGGCTGGTGTTCCGCTGACCGAAGTGAAGATAGACACGGTATTTATCGGAAGCTGCACGAACGGCCGCATCGAAGATCTGCGCGCCGCCGCCGCGATATTCAAAGGCAAAAAAGTCGCGCCGAAAATGCGCACGCTGATCGTGCCGGGTTCCCAGCAGGTCATGAAACAGGCCGAGGCCGAGGGCCTGGATAAAATTTTCAAGGACGCCGGCGCCGATTGGCGGCAGTCGGGATGCAGTATGTGCCTGGCGATGAACCCGGACTATCTGGAGCCGGGCGAACGCTGCGCTTCCACGTCGAACCGTAATTTTGAAGGACGCCAAGG
>CAZCVC010000049.1:0-5003 GCA_964502045.1 uncultured Planctomycetia bacterium
ATTCGTTCCGCGCGCCGACGCTGAGCGACCGGGACGCGAACCCGCTTTTCGGCGGGAACCCGGGTCTTCAGCCGGAAGAATCGTCGGACTACGAGGCCGGGCTCAAATGGCACCGCGAAGGCCTCACGGTGAAATCCGCCGCGTTCCTGAACAACCGCGTGAACGAGATTGGGTTCGACCCGAACCTCGTGGACGGCACGTTCCTGTTCGGCCGCAACAATAATTTCGGCAAGACCCAGCGCATGGGCCTGGAGTCGTCCGTAGAATCGCGCCCGGCGGCGTGGCTGCGCCTGCGCGGCGCGCACACGTACACCGAAGCGTTCTTCAAATCCAACACGGCCTCGGGCACCGAGATCAGCGGCGACCACATTCCGATGATCCCGCGCAATCGCTTCAGCGGCGGCGTGCTCGTCGAGCCGGTGAAGGACCTCACGCTGGACCTGAACATGATCGCCGTGTCGAAGCAGGTGCTGACCAACGACATCACGAACGACCGCAACGGCCGGCGCCTGCCGTCCTACGTGGTGTTCAATTTCCGCGCCGTTTACGTCTATCACGGGTGGGAGTTTTCGTTCGAGGTCCGGAACCTGTTCGACGAGGAGTACGCGAGCGCCGGCAGCCTCGGCGCCGCGCCGTCGATCTTCAACACGGACCGCACCGTTGAGGACAATTTCTTCGTGCCGTCGCCGGGGCAGAGCTATGCCGGGACCGTGAGCTACGCCTGGTAAACGCCGGGGCCTGTTTGAGGTATAATGGCTCCCATGAAAACCACCTGGGCGGCCCTCATCTTTTCGCTGTCATTGCACGCGTTCTGCGGGTTCGCGTTCTGGGAAGGCGGACTCGAGGCCATCCATGCGACGCCGGAACCCATCGAGATCTCGCTGGTGACCGAACGGCCCGTTATCCCCGAACGGAAACCCGAACTTCCGAAACTGAAACACGAGCTGCCCAAGCTGAAAGTCCAGGCCGCGCCGCCTAAAACCAAGATCAAGACGGTCTCGCTGACCGATGCGAAGAAAGAAGCGCCTAAAAATCCCGCGGCCGCCGCCGCATCCTCCGCGCCTGTCCGGCCGAAAACCGCCGTCGATTTCATGGGAGACCCGCAGAAAGGGAAGGTCTTCTTCGATTATTTCGGCAAGCTGAAGGAAAAGATCCAGCTCAACCTGCGCCGCAAATACCGCGCCGCCGACGACCTCGGCGTCGTCACGCTTTTTTTCGTGCTGAATCCCGACGGCTCGCTCGTGAAGGCCGGCGTGCTCGAGAAGGGCACGGACGCCGGCGAATCGCTGCAAAAGATCGCGCTCGAGGCGCTCCGCCGCTCGGCGCCGTTCGGCAATTTCCCCAAGGACCTCGGCAATGGCGCCGTCGCGTTCAACCTGAAAGTATATTTCGATGAGCTGGACTGACCTTTGAGCAAAAAAAACAAAGCAGTCCGCAAACCGGCATTCACCGCCGCCGTTCCGGCCGGCCCGCCCGCGCTTTTATGGGTCGTGCTGGCGCTCGCGCTCGCGATCAAGCTTTTGTACCTGAAAACGAGCCTCAAGAGCCCGTTCTACGAGCCGATGCTTCTCGACCCGGCTTATTACCACGAATGGGCCCAACGGCTTGTCCGCGGGCAATGGGACCGGGAAGTGTTTTACGGCCTGCCGCTTTATCCTTATTTCCTCGCGCTTTGCTACAAGATTTCGGGCTCCTCGGTGCTTTTCGTGAAGCTGGTACAGATCGCGCTCGGAACGGGCACGGTCTTTCTTGTTTATAAGACCGGGGAAAAATGGCACAGCCGCGCCGTCGGCGTTCTGGCCGCGTTTTTCGCCGCCGTTTACGGGCCGCTTTTTTTTCACGAGGGCATTTTCATTCCGGAAGCGCTCGGTATACCGCTTTACGCGCTTTCGTTCTATCTGGTCCTGCGCTTCCTGGACGAAGCCTCGGTGCGCAACGCCGTCTTTCTGGGCCTCGCGGCGGGCCTGGCGACGCTGACGAAGGCGGGCATTCTTCTCTTCATGGCCCTGTTCCTGTTGGCGATGCTCTGTAGGGCGTTTCGGGGGAAGGAGAGGTTTTTGCCGGTCATTCTCTGCGCGGTCGTTTACGCCGGCGTGCTGGCGCCGGTCCCTCTGCACAACTGGTTTCGCGGCCACGACGCCGTGTTCCTGACGTCGCACGCCGGGTTCAATTTTTACGTCGGAAACAACCCGAAGTCCGAAGGCGTGTTCGTCGCGCCGGAAGGCACCGGTTCGAACGTCGACACGCAGATCCAGGATTCGCGTCTGATCGCCGAGCAGGAGATGGGCCGTCCGCTCAAGCCCTCCGAAGTGTCGCGGTACTGGTCGGAAAAGGCGCGGCGCTTCATCCGCGACAATCCGGAGCAGTTTCTCCGGCTCTGCAGCCGCAAGCTCTTGCTTTTTTTCGACGCGCGCGAAATATCGGACGTCGATGATTACCAGTTCGCGGCGAAGTCCAACGATTTCTTGACGGCCTGGCTCACTTTCGCGGCGCTGGCGCCGCTCGTTTTCATGGGGTTCGTGTCGGTGTTTTTCCGAGGAAAATACGGCCCGGCCCTTGCGGCGTGGATCGGCGCTTATCTGCTCGGCATCGCGACGTTTTTCGTTAACGCGCGCTACCGGCTTCCGCTTCTGCCGGTCTTTTTCTGCCTGGCCGCCGCGGGCTTGTTCGACTTTTATAGGTCGCTGAGGGAGCTTAATTTTGGGAAGGCGGCGCTCTACGGGCTGGCGCTCGGCGCCGGCATCTGGGTGTCGCAGCTCGCGCTCGTCGCGCCCAATTGGACGCGCGACTATGTGAATGCCGGCGACGCTCTCTTGGCGAAAAACGACACAGCGGGCGCCCGGGAATATTATTCGCAGGCGCTGGCGCAGGACCCTTATTCGGCGAAGGCCAATCTTGCGATGGGCCTGGCGCTGACGAAAGAGGGCCGCGACGACGAAGCGAAAGGCTATTACCTAAAATGCATCGACGCGGACCCGAAAAACTCTCAAGCCTATAACAACCTCGGCCTCTGGTACGACCGTGCCGGTGATCTGGAGGCGGCCGAACGGTATTTCCTGAAAGCGATCGAGATGAATCCCAATTCTTCCCAGGCCCACAACAATCTGGGCATGATGTACGGCAAGCGCGGAGATAACGAGAAGGCGTTCCACGAATTCAAGAAGTCGCTGGAGCTCAACCCGAAAAGCGCGCGTGCCCACACGAATCTCGGCCTCATCCTGTACCGCGTCGGCCAGGTGGAGCAGGCGCGCAAGCTCTGGGAGAGGGCGCTGGAGCTCGATCCGGGGTTCCCCGAGGCCCGGAAGGCGCTCGAAGGGCTGGCTCGAAGGGAGGTTTGACACCCGGTGAGAGGCCGTCTATAATAGAGAACTCAAATTTTTTAAAAAGCCTTTTTTCTATAAACACTACTTTTCAGGAGGAGTTATGGCAATACGCGTAGGTATCAATGGTTTCGGCCGCATCGGCCGCATGGCGTTTCAGGCGATCTGCGATAAGGGTCTTTTGGGCAAGGAGATCGACGTGCGCGCCGTCGTCGACGTATCCACGGACGCCGATTATTTCGCTTATCAGATGAGGTATGATTCGGTGCATGGCAAGTTCAAGCATGACATCAAGACCGCCAAATCGGATCCCTCCAAAACCGAGGCCGACATCCTGATCGTCGACGGACACAAGATCCAGTGCGTGATGGCGACCAAGACCCCGGCGGAGCTTCCCTGGAAGGCGCTCGGCGTCGACATCGTCGTGGAGTCCACGGGCCTTTTCACCGAGTCCGAAAAGGCTCAAGGCCACATCACCGCGGGCGCCAAACGCGTCATGATCAGCGCCCCGGCCAAGGGCGACGTCAAAACGCTCGTCATGGGCGTCAATGAAAACGAGTACGATCCCGCCAAGCACCCGATAGTTTCCAACGCTTCTTGCACCACCAACTGCCTGGCGCCGCTTGTCCACGTCCTTCTTAAAGAGGGCATCGGTATCGAGACCGGCCTAATGACCACCATCCATTCGTACACGGCCACGCAGAAGCCCGTCGACGGCCCGTCCAAAAAGGACTGGCGTGGCGGCCGCGCGGCGGCGATCAACATCATCCCTTCGACCACAGGCGCCGCGAAGGCGGTCGGCGAAGTGCTGCCGGCGACGAAGGGCAAACTCACCGGCATGTCGTTCCGCATCCCGACGCCGGACGTCTCGGTGGTGGACCTCACGTTCCGTTCGGTCCGCGACACCTCGATCGAGGAGATCGACGGCCTGCTGAAAAAAGCCTCCACGACTTATCTGAAGGGTATCCTGGGCGTGACCAACGAAGAGCTCGTGTCGACCGATTTCATCCACGACGAGCGTTCCTCGATCTATGATTCGCTGGCGACGCTGCAGAACAACCTGAAGGGCGAGAAGCGCTTCTTCAAGATCGTTTCCTGGTACGACAACGAATGGGGCTATTCGAACCGCGTCGTCGACCTGCTGATGTACATGGGCAAGAAGGAAGCCGGAGCGCAGACTCACGCCGCTTCCGCCGCCCACTGACCCGGAGACCCGAGTGAAAAAAACCATCCGGGATTTCAACCTCAAGGGCAAGCGCGTCCTGATCCGCGTTGATTTTAACGTGCCGCTGGATAAATCGTTGAACATCACCGACGACAACCGCATCCAGGCGTCGCTGCCGACGATCCGGTACGCGCTCGAAAAGGGCGCGCGCGTCGTGCTGATGAGCCATCTGGGCCGCCCTGAAGGCAAACCCGTTTCGTCGATGAGCCTGACCCCGGCCTCGCACCGCCTGTCCGAACTGCTCGGAAAGCCTGTCATCCAGTGCTCCGATTGCGTGGGCCCGCGCGTGAAAGAAGAGCTGAAGGCCATGAGCGACGAGTCGCCGGTGGCCGTGCTCGAAAATCTGCGCTTCAGCCCGCTCGAAGAAAAAAATGACGCGCCGTTCGCCAAGCAGCTCGCCGAAAACGGGGAGATCTACATCAACGACGCGTTCGGCTCCAGCCACCGCGCGCACGCCT
>CAZCVC010000049.1:5103-8088 GCA_964502045.1 uncultured Planctomycetia bacterium
AACGGGGAGATCTACATCAACGACGCGTTCGGCTCCAGCCACCGCGCGCACGCCTCGATCGAAGCGATTACGAAATACCTGCCCTCGGGCGCGGGTTTCCTGCTCGAAAAAGAGATCCAGTACCTCGGCGATGCGATGCAGAGCCCCAAGAAGCCGTTCGTCGCGATCCTCGGCGGTTCCAAGGTCTCGGACAAGATCGGCGTCGTCGAAAATCTGATCTCGAAAGTCGACAAGATCCTCATCGGCGGCGCGATGGCCTACACATTTTTGAAAGTCCAGGGCGTCGAGATCGGCGGTTCCAAATACGAGAAAGACAAGGTCGATCTCGCGAAGTCCATCCTCGAAAAGGCGCGGCAGAACAAGGTCGAGATCCTGCTGCCGGTGGACAACGTGACCGTCCAGAAAGTCGAAGATGGCGCGCCGTTCAAGATCGAGAGCAGCGGCATTTCGGCCGGCTGTTTCGGCGTCGACATCGGCCCCAAGACGATCGAGCTTTTCGCAAGGACTCTCGACTCGGCCAAGACCGTGATCTGGAACGGCCCGATGGGCATTTTCGAAATGAAGGCGTTCGCGAAGGGCTCGCTCGAAGTCGCCAACAAACTCGCCGAGATCTCGGCGAAAGGCGCGACGACCGTCATCGGCGGCGGAGACACGGCGGCCTGCGTGATCGGGTTCGGCCTCGCCGACAAAATGACGCACATTTCTACCGGCGGCGGCGCTTCGCTTGAATACCTCGAAGGCAAAACGCTTCCGGGCATCGCGGCGCTTCAGGACAAGGAGTCCCATGCATTCGCGTAAACCGGTCATCGCCGGCAACTGGAAGCTCAACAAGACCATCCACGACGCTGTCCAGCTCGTGACACTGTTGAAGCGTTCAATTTCTGAAACTCAGCAGGTCGACGTCATCGTCTGCCCGGTCTACACGGCGCTTTCGACGGTTTCGGAGCTGCTGCTGGATTCTCCGATCAAGCTCGGCGCGCAGGACGTTTATTGGGAAGAGAAGGGCGCGTTCACCGGCGAGGTGTCCGCCGGCCTGCTGAAAGACGCGGGCGCGGAATACGTGATCATCGGCCATTCCGAACGGCGCCAGTTTTTCCACGAGACGCACGAGACCGTGAACAAGAAGACGAAGGCCGCGCTGAAGGCCGGCCTCACACCGATCGTCTGCGTTGGCGAAATGCTGGCCGAGCGCGAGAGCGGGGCCACGTTCAAGGTGCTCGAGGAGCAGCTGAAAGGCGCTTTCGCGGGTTTTTCCGCCGAGGACGTGAAAAAGCTCATACTCGCTTACGAACCGGTCTGGGCCATCGGCACCGGCAAGGTCGCGACGCCTCAGCAGGCGCAGGAAGCGCACGCGTTCATTCGCAAGGAAATTTTCAAGGTTTTCGGGGAAGAGGTCGCCCAGTGCATCCGCATCCAGTACGGCGGCAGCGTGAAGGCAGACAACATCGCTGAGCTGATGAAGCAGCCGGACATCGACGGCGCCCTCGTGGGCGGCGCGAGCCTGGATGCGGCGGGCTTTTCCGAGATTGTCAAAAATGCGCATGTGACGGCGCTCAAATAGTTCAACTCGAGAGGATTCCATGTAT
The DNA here is from genome assembly GCA_964502045.1 of uncultured Planctomycetia bacterium. Lineage (GTDB taxonomy): Bacteria > Omnitrophota > Gorgyraeia > 2-02-FULL-51-18 > 2-02-FULL-51-18 > CAMDWQ01. The sequence goes on from CAZCVC010000049.1 coordinate 6,690, forward strand.
ATTTTTCTGATCATTATTCACGTCATCGTCTGTTTCGTGCTGATCGCGGTCGTGCTGCTTCAGGCCGGACGGGGCGGCGGATTTTCCGACATGATGGGCGGCGCGCAGCCGCAAAGCATTTTCGGGACGCAGACCAATGAGTTCATGACGCGCGCCACCGAAGTTTGCGCGGTCCTGTTCATCGTGACGTCACTGTCGCTGGGCATTCTTTCCACGCACCGCGGCAAGTCGCTGATGAAGCAGGCTTCCGCGCTGCCGCCCGTCACCCAGACGGCCGCTACAACCCCGGTGAAGGCCGTTGCCGATGTCGCGCAGCCCGCCGCCGCAGCCCCGGCGAATACGGCGGATGCCACAAAAGTCTGATCTGAAAAAGTTTTTCACCGTATCCCCGCAAATCTTTTTTGCGGGGATATTTTTTTTCGCCGCCGCCACGGTTCTTGCGGCTTCCGTCCATGAAAAAGACGGGGGCCCCGCGAACGGCGACGCGTTCGTCTGCGCCTCGATCGCAGAACCGTCCAACCTGATCCCGTTTCTGGCGACCGACAGCGCTTCGGCCGACATCTCGTCGCTCATTTTCAACGGCCTCGTGAAATATGACGAGCATCTAAAGCTTGTCGGCGATCTCGCCGAAAGTTGGGAAGTGCTCGACGGAGGCCTGCGCATCGTGTTTCACCTGCGGCCCGGCGTGCGTTGGCAGGACGGCCTGCCGTTCACGGCCGAGGATGTGAAATTCACCTATGAAAAGCTCACGGACCCCGAGACGCCGACGCCGTACGGCGGGGATTTTGAGAAGGTGAAATCTCTTTCGGTGGTCGATCCTCTCACGGTCGAGATCGTCTACGACGAGCCGTTTTCGCCGGGTCTGGCCAGCTGGGGGATGGGCATGGTGCCCAAGCATCTTCTGGAGAAGGAAAATCTGCGTCAGACGCCCTTTTCGCGCCGTCCGGTCGGTACCGGCCCCTACGTTTTTAAAAAATGGAAAACCGGCGAAGCCCTCGAGCTCGCCGCCAATCCCGGCTATTTCCGCGGCCGGCCGCATATCGACCGCTATCTTTACCGGATCATCCCCGACCAGACGACGAGCTTCCTCGAACTGCAGACCGGCAAGCTCGACATGTCCGGGCTCACGCCGCTTCAATACGAAAAGCAGACGGAGACGCCGCGCTTCCGGGAAAATTACATGAAATTTCGCTATCCGAGCTTCGGCTACACGTATATCGGCTACAACCTGGATCACCCGTTTTTCGCAGACCGCCGCGTCAGAAACGCGCTGGGTCTTGCTATCCACAAACAGGAGATCATCGGTACGGTGCTGAGGGGCCTGGGCCGCGTATCGACCGGGCCGTTCTTGCCCGACACCTGGGCTTATAATCCGGACGTCAAGGAGACGCCGTTCGAT
>CAZCVC010000050.1:0-8021 GCA_964502045.1 uncultured Planctomycetia bacterium
TCGCGCACCATGCTCAGGCCCAGACCGGTCCCCTTGCCGGAAGGCTTCGTCGTGAAAAACGGGTCAAATATCTTTTCTGAAATTTCCGCCGGAATACCGGAGCCGTTGTCCATCACGAGCACCAGCGCCGAGCCGTCCTCGTTCTCCCTGATCTTAATCGCCAGATGCCTCTTTCTGTCACTGCGCGACTCCAGCGCCTGGCAGGAATTCTTCACGAGATTCAAAAATACCTGCGTAAGCTGCTGCGGGTCTGCCTTCACGGCCGGGAAATTTTTGGGGTAGCAGAACCGCACGCGCACGCCCGCTTGGCGGATCTCGACGGAGGCCGCGTTCAGCACGTCGTGGATCAGCGCCGGCAGGTCGACGTCCTTAAGTTCCGGCTTGCGCCTTCTCGAATATAAGAGCAGGTCCTGCACGAGATCGCGGCACGCGACGGCCTGACGGAAAATGATCTGCAGCGTTTGCCGCACGCCCGGCGGCAGGTCTTCCTGCGCCAGCAGAAGGTCCGCGTGCCCCAGCACGGCGGTCAGCGGGTTGTTCACTTCGTGCACCATGCCGGCGATCATACAGCCGACTTTCGCGATCTTTTCCTTCTCGTCCAACTGCGCCTTGCGTTCTTCGAGCATCCGGTAGGCGTCCTCATGCTCCTTCATTTTTTCATCGAGGCTGCGGCCGAGGCGTGAATTGTGCACGGTCTGGCCGAGCTGCGCGGCGAATATCGTCGCGTTGCGGAGGTCGTTGTACGTGAAATTTTCCTGGTAGGCGGTGCGGCTTAAGTTCAGCACGCCGACCGGCGTGTCGTTGCAGTAAACGGGGATGACCATCGAGGATTGGATGTGCGTGCGCGTCTCGACGGCGCCGAGCTCCGGATATTTTTCCAGGCCCTGGATCAGAAGCAGTGGTTTTTTCTGCAGCAGCGCGTAGCCGGCCACACGCTCGCCGATCTCCAGCGACGTCGACTTCGAGACGTCTTCGGGGATGCCGCGGCTCGCCACGATGCGCAGCCGCTTGTCGCCGAAGATCATGAACGAGCCTTCGTCCGCCTTGAACACCGAATACAGCATGTTCATCGTCAGCGACAAGAGCTCCTCGAAATGCGAGGAAGAAAAAAGAAGGCGGCTGGCGCTGTACAGCGCCATCAGCATGCGGATCTCGCTCTTCTCGAGCGCCTTGTCGATCAGCATGAGCAGTCTTTCCATCGACACGGGCTTTTCGAGAAAATCGAACGCGCCGAGCTTCATCGCCTTCACGGCCGCCTCGATGTCGCCCTGCCCGCTCATCAGGATCACGTCGATCTGCGGGTCGATGTCTTTAAGCGTTTTCAGCACGGTCATGCCGTCCATCTTCGGCATGCGCAGGTCGGTGATGACCAGATTGAACGGATGATTGCGTACTTTTTCCATCGCCTCGACGCCGTTGGAGGCCGTCTGGATGTGGTAGCCGCGCAGCGAAAGCTCGCTTGCCAGAAAATCCCGCAATTCGCCGTCATCTTCGATGATCAGGATGTGGACCTGATTCTTTTTGGGCTTTGGATCACCCAGTCTTCGCTGCATGCAACCCCCCCTAGAATACCTTACTTAAAGGTTACTAGAAGAGCGCCCGCATCCCAATAGGCAAAATCTATCATTCATTCTTCTAACGATTAAAATAGTCCATAACTCATTTAAAATAAATGAGTAACAAATGTCTAAATATACTGAAAATCGTATGGGGGCTTAGGCGGCAATCGCGGAAGCGCGCAGGGAGATGTAGTCGCGGCGCAGTTGGTCGGAGATACGCGCCAGCGCGCGGACGATGAGCTGTTTCTGACGGTACGTGTCCGTCGTGACGGGTTCGGTATAATTGTACGGCTCGCGGATCAGCGTCAGATTGCCGGGCAGGCTCATGTCCTGGCCGGTCAGCACGCTCAGCATGCGGGCGGCGAGCTCGCCGTCCACGACAGCCGCGATCGCGGCGCGCATGTCGGGCTTGTACGGGATAGCGTTATAATAACCTTTCGCGCTGTCGAAATGCGCCTCGTCGGCCGGCACGTAAGCGGACCGGGTCTTGACCGCGCGGTCGATGAGCGATTGGCGCAGAGCGCCGGAAAACGCGTTCTTCTCGACACGTGTCTCGTCGAAGCCGGCGGTCTGCCAGACTTCGCCGCGGATCTCCTCGCCGGCCGCATCGGCGAAGCGTATCGAAACTTCGAGCCGTCCGGATCCTTTCTTTTCGTTCAATTTTTCCAGTTCGTCTTTGAGTTCGGCAATTTCCTGCTTCAGAAGTTCCTGGTCCTGGCCTTCGACGCTCATGTAAAGGATCAGGTGCCGCGTGACGCGGAGGCTCTTGACGAATTGGCGGAGCAGCTGGGCCGTCTGCGCGTTGCGGCTCTTGTAGTCGGCCGCGGCCTCGCGGGCCGGCTGGTTGGCCTGCCAGAGTACCGGCAGCGGCGTCTTCACCGACCGCGCCGCGAGGCGCGAGGCTGCCAGCGTCATGCGCTCGCGCGTGACGATCAGTGTATCAAAAATTTTTCCGGGGTCGCGCGGGTCGGTGAGGCGCACCGGCGTGCCTTCTGTGGTTTCCGGCAGTACTTCGAGCCCGGCGAAAAGCACCGTGTCGATCTTGACCGGCACGCTGCCGCGTCCCGGATATTCGCGCGCGCTCGCCGCGATCAGCGCGACGAGGTCCCCGATCGGTTCGAGTTCCGCAACGCTTTTAGCGGCACGGGCGGGCAGCGGATCTTTTATTCCGTATATCTGCCGCAAATTCAACGCCCCGGCCCCGGAGGCCAGGCGGCCGGCGGCGAGATGGTCCGTCTGGATCTCGGATTTCGGCAGGACCAGCCGCACCGTCGTTTTAAAATTTTCGCGGCCCGGGGAAAGAACAATGAGATTGCCTCCGCGCGACTGAGCAGCTACTTTTGACCATAATAGTCCCGCTCCCACTCCACCGCTCAAGATAGCCCCTTTCTCTGACGGGTTGGCGGTGATTCTAAATTCGCCCGGCTTATCCACGATTTGAGCCACACCGATGCCTGAATCGGAAATCTCAAACCATATTTCAGCGCCATGTTCAGAGATGCGAAATTGTATATCACCCGGGATGTTTCCGGCCCGCGCATAGGAATCGAAAGCGTTGAGCAGTAAATCGCGCAAAAAGAAATCAAGCGGTTGGTAATCAAGGACGCCTTCATCTCCCCCAATTCCTATTTTCGTATTACCAAGTTCCGGATCGTTGTACGTAATATTTTTTAATCGCTCCAGCAAAATTGGATCTGGCTCCAACGAGTGCCGTTCTTTGGACCATTTCAACCCCAAAGCTTCGATCGTATCACGGATGTCTTCATTTCTTTTTTTCACAAGCAGTGCGTGCATGGCTGTAAATTGAAATGTTTTTGAAAATAACTCTTTTTCTTCTATTGTCGCCAAGCGGGCGCCTTCGGACGAGCGTCCCCTATCGCCGGCATTTCGGAACGGTTCGGCGTTGCGGAGTCCGACATACAGCGGATCGTTGTAGCCTTTCTCGTAAAGGTAGTGCGTTTTTCCGGAAAATAATTTATCGGATGCGAGCGGCAGAGCGATTTTGGCGGCCGCCAAGCGCGATCCGTTACGGTGCGCGATAAGATAAGAACTGACCAGCGCGAGCTGCGCGTCCGACAGAGGCCTAAGCCGTGCGAATTGCAATTGCAACGCGATCGATCCGGTGTCCGGGATCACCAAAGAACCCTTGAACAAGCTCAGAATAATTGTCAATTCGAGCGAGTCGATCTCCCGGCCTCCCGGCGTCCGGTTCAGCGCGACGAAAAGCGCGGCTCCGTTCTCTAGCGCCGGAGGAGTGCGCGCTTCGAGTCTTCCCTGATGCGCTTCAAGCGCGGCGAGGCGGTTGAGGAACAGCGCAAGATATTCGGGCGAGCGCGGGTTATCTCCCGGATGCTTTTCGAGCCTCTCGATCCAGTGACGCAGATTGGCGATCCAGTCGCGCGTCCAATCCGGCGCGCCGTCCCGCTCGATGACCTCGTCGAGCATTTCGGTCGCTTGGCCGGCGCGCAGGTAGATCTCCGTTTCTTCACGGGTTTTTTGCCGAAGGTTCGGCGCATCCAGCGTGATGACTTCCGGCGCGATGTCCCGGCCGGGAAGGTTCCAGCCGCGCGGCAGGATCAGGTCGAGCTCCGCGTCCAGCGCGGCGTCACTGCCGGCGAGGTCCGCGCGCGCGGCCCAGCGGTCCCGGTGCTCGGGAAGCAGAATGTCTTTTGCGAGCAGTTCGGCAAGCTCTTCGCGGCGATAATGCGACGTGATGCGGCGCACCGTCTGTCCGCGGCGCTCGTAAATTTCGAAAAGCGCTACGCCGCGCATCACGCCCCCTTTGCGGATCGGGCGTCGGCCCGTCTCCATGAAGATCGCGATACCGCCGTCGGGGTCCAGGCGGTTAAAAATGCTTAGGAGCGCCGGCGCGCGTCCGGCGCTTTCGAGATGGATGTAGACGTTATTGACGAGGATCACGTCCGCGGTGCGGGAGGACGCTGATTTTGTCACGTCCTCTTCGATGAACTCCGCCGAATTCAGGAGGCGGCGGCACTCTTCGAGATACAACGGCGAATAGCGCGGCATCACGACGCTTCTGCCGGCCTCGTATGCGGCGCGAAGCCGCGCAACGGCCGCAAGCGAAAGATCCGTCGGCGTGACGCGATGGGAAATATAATGCCGGTGCTGCGGCGACCAGACACGCGTCCACAGGAGCTCGCCTGAGGCGCTGAACAGACCCTCGATCGACTGATCTTCGGGGCCGAGACGGATAAGACGCGCGTCGGTCAGATAATCGGTGCCGGTCAACGAAACTTTTGGCCCCAGCGATCTCGAAGCCAGAAAACGCGCCAGCTGCAGGGATTTCGCGCCCGTGGAAATGCCGACGTCTTCGATGCGCACCGGCGCTTTCCGCGAGGCCGCGAACGCTTCGATGACCGGATAGAGAAGCCTCTGTTCTCCGCGGTCGTAGTCGTCGGTCGTGCGCATTTCGTACCGCGCGCCGCCGTACGGCGTCAGCTCGACGAACGTGTGCACCATCGTCGTCGTTCGGATCTCTTCGAGTAGCGCGGCGGCCGGGTCGCCGTCCCTTTGCAGCGCGGCCGCACGCCGGTCGATCTCGACCAGGTCCGTCCACGTCGCGGTCTTCTCGGCACGCGTTCCGATCTGCCTCATCAGTCTCCTTCTTTCTTTTACGTCCTGCAGCGCGGTCGCGATATAAGGTCCGTTCGACATCACGCTGTCGATCAGCGCCAGGAATGCGCCGGCGGGAGCGGTGCTGAGCCGGCCGCCTTCCATCAGCGGCGGCTCCAGCGCCAGACGGGATCCGTCGGTTCCATGGGCGCCGAGCGTGACGCCGTTGACAATGGTGCTGCGCGCACGGAATAAGTACATCGGCTGGCCTTTGGCATTTAAGATGGGTGAAAGTTTCGTCGTCTCGGCATCCATGGGCCGCTCATCGATCCCGGTCCCGCGAACGATCTCGAGCTTGACGAACGTGTTGCCTTCGACGGGTAGATACACGGCGACGATCTGACGCTCAAGAGTCAGATCAAACAAGACCGGACGCTCGGGATCTGTGCCGTACGCTCCGGGAGAATCCTCGAGAACCGCCCGCGTTTCCGTCTGCATGATCGAATCTTTGCCTTTGATCACGTCGAAATAAAGGCTGCGGTACGCTTGCATCGTCAGATAAATGCCGGCGTCGATCGAGCTCATGTTTTTAATCCTGGCCATCATCCCGCTCAAATCGGCCACATCGCTGTCAGTGACGTGCAGATGGTAAATCAATTCTCCGGTGCGGTCGTCCTTGTCCTTTTCGGCGACCGTCAGGAACTGGCTGACGAAACTGATGATGGTTGGAATGTACTTCTGGTTCTCGGGGCTCCCCGAATCCAGCGTCGTGAACCCTGCCGCCAGACGGGCGCCATACGTTTCAGACTGGCCTAGCAAAGCGAGAAAATTATCAACGGCGTTGTCGGCGGAGCTGTAGGACGCGTTGACCGCGCCGCGCTGGGTCTGAGCCTGTCCGATGGCCCAGATGTTCTCTTCGTTCAATACTTTTCCGTTCTCATCCGCCTGAAATGCGCCCGAGCGCGTCATCGAAAGACCTCCGATCGGCTCGACGGTGTCCCCGACCGCTTCGACGGCAAGTTTAGCCTCCACTTCCTCCAACTCATTCGTAGGCTCGGTTTCGACCTGGTAGACGATGCCGGGCTCCAGATGAAGATCTGCGGCAAGACTGATCCCCGCCTCTTCGAGAAGATCGCGCATTGTCTTACCCCCGGGGAGTTCGACCTCGCCGTGATGCGTGCCGCGCTGCAGCGCCATCGGTTTGCCCTGCGGATCAAGCCGAAGACTGGTGATCTTATGTTTTCTGAAAAGAATGCGGTCTACCTGACCGTCGCCGTCCTTGTCCTGGTAGGCTTCGATCGTGCGCAGACCGATGACGTCGATCCCCGCCTGCTCGAGCGGCTCGCGGTACTCGGCGCCCATATTGGGCATCGCCCAGGAGGGGCCGCGGTAGTAAAGGGTTACTTTATTTTTCATATCCTTGTTCCAGATGTTTAGCGCGGCATCCGAGGCGACGTTGCCGCCGCCGTAAACAACGGCCGGGGTCCCGTAACGCCATTTCTTTCCGAAATATTTGAAATAGGTGTCTGTGAGCCACGCGCGCTTTGTCTGGTTGATCCAATGGGTGTTGACGGCCCTGAAAAATTCGGAAGTTGCGCTGACGACCCCCTTCAGATCTTCTCCTTCGACGCCCAAGCGGCGGGGTTTTTGGGCACCCGTCGCGACGAATATCGGCGTGCCGAGAGAACGCAGCTCGTCGAATGAAATATCCATATCGACGCTGACGCCGCCGAAAAATTTCACATCGGGGCTATTCAAAACTTGTTGGACGGTCGGCTCGGATTTTCCCTTGCCAATCACGGAGGCCAGCACTCGCATTCCCAGCGCAAAAATGGCGTTTTTCAGGTTTTCCTGCCGGCCCACGGGAGGGATGCCGTAGGACCCAAGCCCGCCAGGCACGGGGTTTCTATCCAAAAGCACGATGGAAAACGGTTTCCTGCCCTGCTCGGCTCTTTTGATATTTTCCTTGAGAAAATTTTCCGTCGCGCGAAGACCCGCGGGGCCGGCCCCTACGATGACAACGGTTCTCGCGCGAAGTTCGTCATCGGTTTTGAGTCCGTCCAGATATTCCTGGACTGCCAGGCGAGCGCCGGCTTTTAATTTGTTCCAAGCGGCTGTCAGGGTCCGATGCCGCAAATGTGCGTCTTTCAAACTGTAGATCAGATCGGTGACGTGAAGGACTCTTTCGTGCTCCGGAAGGGTCAACAGATGCCGGGTGAACGCGTTCAAAACCTGCCTCAAATATTCACGCGCGGCCGGATCTTCCCGGTCGAGAAAGAGCGCATCCGGCGGCGCCGGAGCCTTGCCGAAACCCCGGGTCAACGCCGGATTGAAAAGCTGCCTTTCACCCACGATATAAATAAGCCAGGTCAGGCCGAAAAGATAAGGGTCATCCGCTTTCAAGTCACGCACGGACACATACGCGTTCTTCGGCTCGTCCCCGAGCATCGGATAGAGACCGATCGCCTCGTCGACAACGGCCGAGTGTGCGCGAAAGATCAGGGACAACCGGTCGCTCATCGCCTCGCTCCATCCCACGATATGGGACTTGGCGCGCGCGTAGCCGTTCAAATATTCGGGCTCATTCATCAGGAACGGAAGCCAAAAAGACGCCAGTGACGCGATAGCGGTCAGCGCGGCCGCGCGTCTCTTGCCCGTCAATCCCTCCGTCCTGCCCAAGAGCCATTCCAGCTCATTTGCCATGATGGTGAAATCTTCGGCGCGGTCCCTGGCGGCGCCGCGCCGGTGGATGGAAGCCATAAAAAGACTTAGAGACACAGTGTCTATCGACAACGGCTCGGGTAAATGGACCAGCTGGCCGGAAAGTTTCCGGTATCCCTCGTGGTCGATGAAATACGGCGACAGGCAGACATTAAAAAGATAAGGAAG
>CAZCVC010000051.1:0-5996 GCA_964502045.1 uncultured Planctomycetia bacterium
ACGCATGCGTGTCCCCGCCGATAAGCACGAGCGGCGCCCGCGGCGCATAATGGCTTTCGAGACGGCCCGGCGACTCCATTTTTTTCGTGCGACGGGCGTCGTGCACTTTCATTTTAGCCGCGCGCTCGATCTGTTCGACCGTGACGCCGCCGGGACGGAGCAGGAAAATTTTTCCGCGCTCGATCTTGATTACCGTCGATTCGACGCCCACCTTCGAAGGTCCGCCGTCCAGCACGAAGTCGATCTTCCCGCCAAGGTCTTCGGCGACCGACATCGCGCGCGTCGGGCTCGTGTAGCCGAAAACGTTCGCGCTCGGCGCCGCGACAGGACGCCCCGCCGCGCGGATGAGCCGCAGCGCGGCCGGATGGTCGGGCATACGGACGGCGACGGTCGGCAGGCCCGACGTGACGACGTCCGGCACTTCCGCCCTTTTCGGCAGCACGATCGAAAGCGGACCGGGCCAGAATCGCTTCATCAGCTTGCGGGCCAGCGGCGGCGTTTTCCGCCAGAGCCGGGCCGTGTCACGAGGGTCCGCGACGTGCACGATCAGCGGGTCGAAACTCGGGCGCTTTTTCACCTCGAAGATGCGGCAGACCGCTTTTTCGTCGAACACGGCCGCGCCGAGGCCATAGACCGTCTCGGTCGGAAACGCGACGAGGCCGCCGTTTCGCAAGATAGCCGCGGCTTTCGCGAGATTGGCGTTCGAGGTTTTTGCTATTTTGATCTTTCTCATATCGGGATTCCGCCGGTCGGGAATGGTCGAGCCGCTACAGCGATGCGATCAGGCGACTGAAAGGGAATTTTTTACCGGGGCAGTCCGTAGCCTTGCTGCCCCGCACTTCGCAATGCTGGCGCACGTTAGATCGGGTGATGCCGTAGTCCTCGCGCAGCGCGCGGATCAGGTTCACTAGCGTGTTGAACTGCTCCGTCGAGACCTCCTGCTCGTCGAAATTGCCGACGAGGCAGATCTGGATGTCGTAGGGCCGGTTGGCCTTGACCTGCCGCTGCCAGCGGAAGCCGGTTTCGATCTCCCCTTTGCCCGACATCGTGCCGTTGCCGATCACAAAATGATAAAAAAGGCCGCCCATCTTGCGGCGCCGGTGGTCCTTGTCGAAGTTGCGGGCGCCGCCCTGGAACGTGCCGCTGTGGTGCACCGTGATCGTCTGCCAGGCATAGCTCGTGCGTTTCGGCCCGATGATGCGGTGCGCGCGCTCGACGCTGACGGGCCCGAGGCCGGCCCCCGAAGACAGCACCGGCACGGGCCGCTGCGGGATGAATATCCTCTGCCCCACTTCCAGCGTGCTCGGGTTGCGAATGCCGTTGTAGCTCATGATCTCTTTTAAGTCGGCGCGGTAGATCTTCGCGATATGGTAAAGCGTCTCGCCTTTCGAGAGCGTGTGGTAAAAACCCTCGGAATCCAGCGGGATGATCATGTTCGGGGGGGTATAGGGCGCCGCCGAGCGCGAAGGCGTGTGCGCGCATCCGGCCGAGGCCAGCAGGGAACCGGCCAGAACCGCAGCGAACAGGGTACGGGAGGAGAGAAAAAACTTAAACGCGGCCAAAATCATCCTCGAGCCTGGTGATGTCGTCCTCGCCGAGATAATCGCCGAACTGCACTTCGACGATGACCAACGGCGCGGTGCCGGTGTTATAAAGCCTGTGAATCTCCCCGCGCGGGATGTCCACGAAAGAACCGGGACCGACCTCCCACTCCTTCTTACCGACGGTCGCGGTGCCGCGCCCCGTCATCACGATCCATTTTTCGGCGCGTTTCGCGTGTTTCTGCAGGCTGAAGCGCTTGCCCGGGTATACTTCGATGCGCTTGGCCTTCGTGCCGCTCTCGGAAACGATGACTTCATACCGTCCCCACGGACGTTCGTCCCTCTCAGGCATGAGCCGACCTCATGATCTTCTGGATCTCGTTCTTCAAATGAATGCTGTTGTGGCGCACGAGGTCGTTCGTGTCACCGATGTCGGCCAGCACCACTTTGGCGGCCGTGACACGGCCCACCGATTCCTTGCTTTTTAATTCCACGGGCATCTGCTTCTTTTTCATGTATTCAACGACTGATCTTTTCGAAACTTTAGTATCTGATATTAACACGAAATCAAGGCAATCGGAGCCCAAATACTTCACGATTTCGTAGACGTGGTCCTCCGCGTCGAAATGCGACGTCTCGCCCGGCTTCGTCATCAGATTGCAGATATAGATCTTTTTTGCGGGTGTTTTCAGCAGCGCTTCGCGGATGTTCTTCACGATCAGGCTCGTGATCACACTCGTGAAAAGATCGCCGGGCCCCATCGTCACGAAATCCGCGAACAGGATTGACGCGACCGCATCGGCGTCCGCCTGCGCGCGCGGCCGGTGGCTCAGCTTCACGATGCGCAGGTCCGGCGAGCGGCCCTCGCAGCGGTCGATCTTGCTTTCGCCCTTCACGACGGTGCCGTCGCTGAACTGCGCGACGAGCTTCGTCGGCGTGCTCGAGACCGGCAGCACGATCCCCTGCAGGTAAAGGATATTGCTGAGCGCGCGCACGGCCTCGGACATCGAGCCTTTCACTCCGGTCAGCGCCGCGAGGAAGATGTTGCCGAAGCTGTGGCCGTGAAGCTCGCCTTTTTTGCGGAAACGGTACTGCATGATCTGGTTCATGATCACCGGCGCGTTCGAAAGCGCGACGAGGCTGCGGCGAATGTCGCCTGGAGGCAGCAGGCCCAGCGACTGACTCAGTTTGCCCGACGAGCCGCCGTCGTCGCTCATGCCGACGACCGAGGTCAAGAGCGCGTTGGGCAGGTTCTTCAAACCCAGCAACAGCGTGAAAAGTCCCGTGCCGCCGCCGATACAGACGATGCGCGTCCGTTTTTGGATAACAGCGTTAGTCCGCATGATCAGCTCGCGCTCGTTGAACGGCTTGATCACGTAATCGGCGGCGCCGAACTCGCGGATCTTCAAAATGTGGGAAAAGCGGCGGTTCGAGGAGATCACGATCGCGGGGACGCCGGCCTTTTTCGCAAGTTTCAGCGCCAGCGCCGTCTGCGAGGGGCGGTTCATAAAAAAATCGTCGTCGACATAGACGACCGCATACGACTGGCGACGCAATTCGTTCTTCAGACGCGCCGGCGCCGGAAACACCGCCGCTTCGGCGCGCAGTGAGGCCAGGTTTTTATTAAGGACTTCTCCGAGCTTTTCCTGCCCGACCACCAGAATTTTCAAAGGCGCTTCTCCGTCAGGCTTTGTAAACTTTTTTTGCCGCGATGCCGGCCATGACGTTGCGGGTATCCACAATGAGCGGCGCCCATGAGGCCAATTCGGCGTAATTTACTTTTTTATGGGCGGTCGCGATCAGCACGAGGTCGTATTTCGAAACGACCTCGCGCTTCCACGCGACCGAGGTCTTGCCCGTCCACTGACCGTGCTCGCGCGTCGGTTTGATCACCGGCACGTGCGGGTCGTGATAGTCGGTCTCGGCGCCGCCCGCCCTCAAAAGGTCCATCAGCGTGAACGTCGGCGACTCGCGCATGTCGTCGACGTCGGGCTTGTACGCGAGACCCACGAGCAGCACGCGGCTGCCGGCGAGCTTTTTACCCTCTTTTTCGAGCGCTTCGGCCGCGCGCTTCACGACGTAGGCCGGCATTTCGGTGTTGACGATGCCGGCCAGCTCGATGAAGCGCGTTTCCTGCCCGTACTGCCGCGCCTTCCACGAAAGGTAGAATGGGTCGATCGGGATGCAGTGACCGCCTAGGCCCGGGCCCGGATAGAACGGCATGAAGCCGAACGGCTTGGTCTTGGCGGCCTCGATGACCTCCCAAACGTCGATGCCCATTGCCGAATACACGACCTTGAGCTCGTTGACGAGCGCGATGTTCACGCTGCGGAAAATATTCTCCAGCAGCTTCGTCGCTTCGGCGACGCGGCAGCTGGAGACCGGTACGAGCGTCTTGATGGCTTTCGAATAGATCGAGCGGGCCTTTTCGAGGCACGCCGGCGTGAAACCGCCGATCACTTTCGGGATCGAGTCGACGCGGCTCGAAGGATTGCCCGGGTCCTCGCGTTCGGGCGAAAACGCCAGATAGAAATCGCGGCCGGCTTTCAGGCCCGACCCCTCTTCGAGGACCTTTCTCAAGTCTTCGTCGGTCGTGCCCGGATATGTCGTCGATTCGAGCGACACGAGGATGCCTTTGCGCAGGTGCGGCGCGATCTGCGCGCCGGTCTTCAGGATATAGGAGATGTCGGGCTCGCGGTTTTGCTTCAGCGGAGTCGGCACGCAGATGATCGCCGCATCGAGGCCCGCGATCTTCGAGAAGTCGGTGGAGGCCGAGAATTTTTTTTGCCCGAGCGCCGAGACGATGTCGACGTCGGAAATGTGCTGGATGTAGCTTTTGCCGCGGTTCAGCGACTCGGTCTTCACCGCGTCGATGTCGAGGCCCAATACTTCGACGCCGCTTTTCGCGAACTGGAGCGACAGCGGCAACCCGACGTAACCCAAACCGATGACGGCGATTTTAGTCATTTTATGAGGGAAATTGTAACACAGAATTTTACCGGAGCACTACTGAATTCAGGAGGAGGGACCGTCTGTTTTTTGGGCTCTTTTTTCGCGGGCCTGGACCAGCGATTCCATCTTGCGGATCGTCTCTACCGCGTAGAACTCGAGGAACGCGATCAGCGCGATGATGGAGAAATAGAGCATGACCGTCAGGAACGCGCCGAATAGGTTCACCTGCGTGAGCAGCAGCGCCGTGATGCCGAGTGTGATCGAAGTGAAATACGAAAAAATGACCGCCGTTTTTTCCTCCATGCCGATCTTCACGAGCCGGTGCGCGAAGTGGTTGCGGTCCCCTTTCCACGGCGCGCTGCCGCGCAGGATGCGTACGACCGAAACAGACACCGTGTCGTAGAGCGGTACGCCGAAAACGATGACCGGGATCAGGAACGTCGCGTAGTTGATGTCGGCCGCCGTGTCGTAGCGGCAGAGCAGCGTGAACGCCGCCATCATGTAGCCGATCAGGAGACTGCCGTTGTCGCCGAGGAAAATTTTCGCAGGTTTCGAATTGTGCGGCAGGAAGCCGAACAGCGCGCCGGCGAACACGACGATGAAAAAGCTGACGCCCGGCTGGTGCGCGATCTGCGTGATCCAGTAAAGCGTGAACGAGCAGATCAGCGCGACGCCGGTGCAATGGCCGTCCAGCGAATCGATAAGGTTGAATGCGTTGATGATGAGCAGGATCCACCCGAACGTGATGACCTCGCCCATCACGCCGAGCGCCGGCACGAGGTTGATCGCGATGCCAAGCCTCCACAAGATCAGCGCGGCCGCGACCTCGCCGGCGATCTTCTGCAGCGGCGTCCAGTAGAATTTATCGTCGAGAAACCCGACGCCCCAGATGATGCAGGCGCCGACGAACACCCAGAAGATACGGATGTTCGCGTACGGCATGCCCTCGAGGAAAGTCTGCAGTTTGTTCAGGTAAATGCCCTGCATATGGAAGACCGAAACGGCCCAGAAGAATCCCGCGATCGTCAGCCAGAAGGCGGCGAACAGTGATGCGCCGCCCATGAACGGCATCGGTTTCAAATGGGTCTTGCGGCTTTCGGGATAATCGAGAAGGTCCAGCGGGAAACAGACGCGTACCATCGGGAACGTCAGAAGATAGGAAATAGCGGCCGGCACGCAAAAGGCCACAACGTACAAGAAAAGGAAAAAATTGCCTTCTGTCATGGCTCCTCTTTTAAGCTCCGTACTTCAGCAAAACATCATACCAAGCTTTAAGCGCCAGCGGTCGATTAAAATGCTTTTCGAAATAGTCCCTGCCGCGCGCGCCGGCCGCGTACGCGGCCGCCGGGTCGCCGATCCAGGCGCGAATGACCGAAACCAGGGCTTCGGCATCGCCGGGCCCGATCGACGCGCCGCAGCCGGTCTCGCGCACCCAGAACGCGGTCTCGCCGGCCGCGTCACCGATGTTGAGCACCGGCTTGCCCGCCGCCAGCGCGCTGTAGT
>CAZCVC010000051.1:6006-7936 GCA_964502045.1 uncultured Planctomycetia bacterium
TTACTCGGCACGATGAGCCCCTCGAGCTCGGGCTTCAGACACACCACATGGACGTCGGCGGCGGCCAGCGCCTGGTTCCTTTTTTCGAGCGACTCATGCGGCGACACAAACGGCCGCATGCCGCAGTTGTTGAGCTTGCGGCGCGCGATTTCGCCGGCGATCCAGTCACGGTACTTGCCGTCCCCCACGAACAGGAAAAAGGCGCGCGGCAGGTCCCGCAGGCGGTCGGCGGCCTCCATCAGCACATCGAACTCGTGCGCGCGGCCCATGTTGCCGAAATAGCCGACGACGAATCGGTCTTCGAGACCCCAGGCGCGGCGCAGCGCATTTTCGGACGGAGCGAGCGGCCGGATCTCGACGCCGTCCGCCCAGTTATGGATCAGCCGTACGTCGGTCCGCGGCGCCGCGGCGCGCAGGCACTCGGCCATGCGATCGCCGAGAGCCACGTTGACGCGCGCCCGGCGCAGCGAAGCATTGCGCATGCCGGTCAGCAACGCGCGCGCCGGCGGCGGCAGTTTTTTGGGGTGGATGGCCTCGAAGACCTCGGGGAAAAGATCCTGCACCCAGTTGATCGTGATCGCCCCTTTCAACGAAGCGGCCCATGCCGCGATGACGCTGATCAGCGGCGGGTCCGTTTCGGCCACGATGACATCGTCTTTCCTTAATAGCAAGATAAGACGCAGCAGCGAGGACGCGTAGAACGTCAGGTAATCCAGGAAGCGCCCCGCCAGCCCCGCGCGGCCGAATGCCGTCGAAAAGACGCGGTGCACGCGCACGCCGCGGACCTGCTCGCCGGACGACAGCCCGGCCTTCGCTTCGTCGTAACGCTGACGGCTGGCGACGACGTGGACTTCGTGCCCTTTTTCGGAAAGAAAGAACGCCAGGTCGGAAAGCAGAAGGCTCGTCGCCGAATGGTCCGGATAGAAAAAGCGGTTCACGAACACGATCCTGCCGGCTTTTTTATTTTCCATGCCGGGAGCTGATGATCTCTTGGAAAATTTCAGGCAGCCCTTTCGTGATCCTCCATTCCGGATAATGGTTTCGAAACTTCGAAAGATCGCTGATGTAGCAGATGTGGTCGCCCTTGCGGTTGGCTTCCGAATATTGCCAGGCCATTTTTTTCCCGCTCAACCGCTCGGCCATGTCGATGGCCTCCAGCATCGAAATGCTGTTGGCGCGGCCGCCGCCGAGATTGTAGGCCTCTCCGTGGCGGGGTTTTTTCCGGAACGCTTCGAATGCCGCGATGACGTCGTAACTGTGGACGTTGTCGCGCACCTGCTTACCTTTGTAACCGTAAACGCGGTAAGGGATGCCCTCCAGGCACGCTTTGATCAGGTAGTTGAGAAAGCCGTGAAGTTCGACGCCGGAATGCGCGGGTCCGGTCAGGCAGCCTCCGCGGAACACGCCGACTTTGAGCCCATAGTAGCGCCCGTACTCCTGCGCCATGATGTCGCTGGCCAGCTTCGAAGCGCCGAAAATGGAATGCAGGCAGTCGTCGAGGCGGCACTTCTCGGTGATGCCTTCGCGGTCTTGCGGGCGCGCGTAGTCGTAGCGGGTCTCCAGCTCTGCCAACGGCACGTCGTTCGGCGCGTCGCCATACACCTTATTAGTGCTCATATGGATGAACACAGCATCCGGACAGTACAGCCGCGTCGCCTCGAGCAGGTTCAGCGTGCCGCCGGCGTTAACCTCGAAGTCGATCAGCGGGATCTCGGCGGCGCGGTCGTGTGACGGCTGGGCCGCGCAGTGGATGATCAGGTCGAACTTCCTTTCCTTGAAAATACGGAAAATGCTTTCGCGGTCACGGATGTCGGCCGGCTCGTGGGAAAAATGGCTCGTCGCGCGCTTCAGGCGTTCGAGGTTCCAGGTCGTATCGCCCTGCGGCCCGAAGAAAAACTGGCGCATGTTGTTGTCGATGCCGGTGACTTCC
>CAZCVC010000052.1:0-7885 GCA_964502045.1 uncultured Planctomycetia bacterium
AAAACCTCTTACGCGGTTTTCGTGGTATTACGCGACAGGTCCAGCTGCGGCGATAATTGCGACAAATAATCAAAGATCAAAGGCGCGACCTGCGACACGGGCTCTCCAACCACGGAGCGCGTGTGAATGTCTTTTTTCAGCTGCTCGAGCGGCGAATGGTCGATCATCATAAAGATGAAGCTGAGCAGCACGATCCAGCGAAGCCCGCCCATCACCATGCCCACGAGGCGGAGCAGCACCCCGCCTTCGCCCACTTTCAACAGTTTCAGCAGCACCATGCAGACGAGTTTCGTCGCGATCAGGCCCGCCGCTAAAAGAAGCACGAACGCGACCGCGGTCGACGTTGCGCTGTTCAAAAAAGTCTTCAATATCAGCTGCTGCGCGATCGGCTGGTAAAACCAGAACGTGACGAGAAACGTGATCAAGTACGACGCGATACGCAAAATTTCGGGGAAAACTCCCCCTTTGTAGCCGACGTAAAAACCCCGTAACAGGACTAGCGCCGCCACGTAATCCACCCACTGCAGGCGTAGGATAAATTCTTTCAAAAAAAGTCCCCCTGATTTCTGAGTGTAAAACTCAAAAATCGTCCGATACGAGTAATCACGTTGTTGGGTTTAACGAGTGCTGCCACCGCCGGTTGAGACAGCTTTGGGAGTATACCATCGCATTTAATGAAAGTCAAATGGTTAGCAGATTAAATAGATAGAATTAAAGGGCATTCTCGGTGTTAATGGTCTTGATGCGGCCGCTGGAACCGCGGGCGAGCGGCCTCTCCTTCTTGTCGAATTTGCCGTCGTAATTCGTGTCGTACTCCTTGAGCTCCAGCCGGCCGTTTAATTCGATAACGCGGAAATCCGGCTTGCCGTCGCCGTTGCGGTCGTACTCGCGTTTATAGATGGCGCCGTCCCGGGCATAGACCCAGCGGTCGACGATCCCCTTTTTGTTCTCGCGCGGCTCCACGGTTTCGGCGGCCTGTGCCGGCGACGCCGCGAGCAGGGCCAAAAGAAGTGCCGCAGCCCATTTATTTTTTTGCAACGCACACCTCCCGGTAATAAAAATGGATCGCCGACAACGCGTAGATACCGGCCGTTTCACTGCGCAGCACGAGCGGTCCGAGGCTGACGGGCCGCGCGCCGGCGTCCGTCGCCGCTTTCGTTTCGGCCGGGCTGAAATCGCCTTCGGGACCGATCAGCACGAGCACACGGCGCGGCGGCGGCACCGGCAGAGCTTCGGCCAGCGGAACCGTCCGGCCCTCAAGTGTCGGGATCAGCGCGAGATCGTAATTTTTGATCTCAGGCAGAAAATTTTTGTACGGGCGCGGCGCTGGAATTTCCGGCGCGTACGCCAGGCCGCACTGCTTGCAGCTTTGCTGGACGATCTTGCGCCAGCGTTCGGCCTTCGATCTCCAGCGTTCTTCGGAAAGCTTCACGATGCCGCGCTCGGTCAGCAGCGGCACCACCGCATGCGCGCCGAGTTCGCAGGCCTTCTGCATCAGGATCTCCATACGCTCGGGGCGGAACACCGCCGCACCGAGCGTCACCTGGACCGGAGACGGAAACGGCGAAAGTTTTTTTTCGGTGAGCCGGACCAAGAGCCTGCCGCCCGACACGTCGCCGGCCACGCCGAGGAAGCGGTGGCCCGCCCCGTCGAAAAGCTCCAGCGCGTCGTTCTTTTTCACGCGGAACACCGAGACCGCATGCCGCGTCTCGCCGGTGTCCAAAAACACCTCGCCGTCCTCTGAGCCGGGCGATTCAATGAAAAATCGGGGCATATCAGCGCGCGGGCCTTTCTTTGGCGGCGACGAGTCCGCCGAAGACCTCGTCCATGTCGGCCGATGGGCGCGTGCCCGCTTCGGCTTCGAGCCACTCGATATAATCGTCCATCGTGTGGCGGAAAAGCACGCCTTTCTTCTGGAGCGCTTCCATGGAACCGAGCACGAAATAGATCTTGCGTTGGCGCGTGAGCGCCGGCCATTCAGCGGCCGTAAGCTTTTCGGTCTCCGCGGCCGCGGCCGCGGCGGCCAGCATCAGCGCCGCGAGAAAAAATAAGATTTTTTTGGAGGTTTTTTGTTTCATCGCATTTTATCAATCTCCAACAGAAGTATCGCTTAAAACGGTTCCAATTACAAGAATATAAGGGTCAGTTCACCGTCTCGAAACTGCCGACCTCGCGGCAGGACGGGCACTGGCGGCCCGGGCGGCCCATCAGTGAATAACCGCAGACGCCGCAGACGTAAAACGTGCGGCGCTCCTTCCATTCCTCGAGCGAATCCAGCGCGCGGCGGAAAAAACCGGCGTGCTGGTTCTGCGCCGTCCGGGCCCAGGTCATCGCTTCGATGGGTTCGAGGATGTTCTCGCGCCGGGCCTCTTCGACGAACTGCGGGTAGAGCCGCTTCCACTCGAACTGCTCGACGCGCGCGGCCGTGTCGAGATTTTGGCGTGTCGTATCGATGGGGAAACTTTCGATCACGATATGCGGAAAACCACCGAGCTTCCGGATGGATTTCAAAAACTGCTTCACGCTGATCTCGCTGGCCTTCGCAACAGCGCGGAAAAGCGCGGCCGCGCCGCGGTACCCCTCCTCTTCGGCGCGTTGCGCGTAAGCGAGGTAGTGCGTCTGGATGTTCACTTCCTCTTCATAAATAACGAGCAGGTTTTGCAGCGTATCAGCGTGAGCGGGTGCGGCGGAAAAAGACAGAAGCAGAAGGACCGAAACGGCGGAAACCGAGAGCTTTTTAAGCATGGCATCCTCCTCGTGGGTCGATGCCTTTAGTATATCAAAGATTGCCTTCAGCTATTCACCATTTTTGAATAGAAGTCCGTATGCGAGGCGCGGCGAGGAGTCGTGGCGGAGCCACGTCGACGAGCCGCAACGAAGCAGACGGGCTTCTATTCAAAAATGGTGGACCTGAGCGGGATCGAACCGCTGGCCTCCTCATTGCGAACGAGGCGCTCTACCAGCTGAGCTACAGGCCCTTAAAAACTTCCCCTGAAGATGGAAACGAAGCGCTTAATATAGCAGTTTTTTTTGGGGCTGTCTCGAAACATTTTTGGATTATTTCAGCGAATCCTTGAGCCAACCCAGATAGCTTTTCGAGCCCGAAGACACACGGAAAGAAAGGAATTCGGGGATGTCGTAGGGATGCGCGGCAAGCAAGGCCTTTTCAAGGGCCTTCAACCGGGCTTTGGACGTTTTTAGGATCAAGAGAACTTCGGAGGCGCTGACGATCTTATTTTTCCAGCGGAAAACGGATTCGAGGCCGGGTTTGAGGGAGACGCAAGCGGCCAGTTTCTTATCGACCGCGAGCCGCGCGAGCTTGCGTGCGCATCTCAGGTCGGGCGCCGTCGTGAACACGACCCACGCGCTCATTTTTAGAAGCGCAGCGTGACCTTGTAGTTGTCGGCGCTTTCCTGTTCGAGGATGATATGGCCTTCGCGCGCGAGCCAGCCCAGGCTCATCAGCACGACGTTGCGGTCCTTGTCGATACCCTTCACGAGTTCGCTCAGCATGCAGCTTTTGCGCGTGTCGAGAAAATGCCAGATGTCGCCGGCGACGATGCCTATTTCCGTGATCATGGAACAACCTCCAAAAAATTTAAAATACTGACGGTGCTTCGCGAGAGACCTATCATAAGGCCGGGCCCCTCAGAAATCAACTGCAATTAAAAATCAGACCATGCGCTCTTCGGGCAATTTCTTGTTGTAGCTCTTGCACTGCGGGCACTGCGAGATCCCCTGGTGCGTCGAATCAACATACGTGTACGCGCAGATCTTGCATTCCCAAACATCGGCCTCCTCGCGCACAAACTTCGGCAGTACGGCTTTCTTCTCAAAAAATATCCAGAAAAAGAAAATCAGCGCCAGCGACGACATCAGGTACAGGAAGATCGCCATGGAAATGTCGACGGGGATCACGTCATTCCTCGAAATTTCTCATGAGCCGGAGCCTTTTTTTCCTCTCCTCTTCGGTCAGATCGAAATCCGACGAAGGCTTCACGCCGCCGACGAAGTTCTTCAGCGTTGCCAGGAAGCGCTTGCCGAAAGGCACGCTGACGATATCGCCGGGCGAATAGCGCTCGGCGGCCTGCGGCGGCAGATCGGCGGCAGCTTCGAAGTCGGCCGGACGGCGGTAAAAAGACTGCGTAATCTCGGGCTTCGTGTCCACGAGCGTCTTGAACAGCGCATCGTCTATGGCAGGCCTCAAGGAAACGAGCTCGGGTCTTGCCTTTTCGACCTTGCGGGGCGTGCTGACGACGATACGCACGGAAAAAAACCAAAAAAAGTGCCAGAGAACAGAGATCGCCAGCGCCAGAACGAACGCCCGGTCGGGGATCAACGACCAGCTGCGGTAATAGCGGGGATTGTTGGCGGACGGCATCAGATGGCTTCCGAAAGCTTCTGGTTCGTCGCGATATTGATCTGCGAAACGCCGGCGTCGCGGCAGAGGTCCCAAAGCTCGACGACGCGGCCCAGCGATGAGCTCGAATCGGCCTTTAACAGCACCGTCTTCTTCTCGTCCGCCGCGATCTTGATCTCGCGCGTCAGTTCGGCGATGTTGCTCGGCTTGTCGTCGATGAACAACAGGTCCTGGCCCGTCAGTGTGATCGTGAGGTTGCGGCTTGAAAGCACTTCGCTCGTGACGGCCTTCGGCAGCTTGACCTTAATGCCGGGCTGGATCACGAAATTAGACGTCAGCATGAAGAAGATCAGCAGGAGAAATACGACATCGATGAGCGGCGCGATGTCGATCTGCCCCTTCTTGATCTCGGTGCGGCGCTTCAGCCTCTCAAATCTCATGGGCGCTTATCTTTCCGATTCGTTGCGCTTGTCGCCGAGCAGGTTCAGGAGGTCAGTAGCGCTGCGCTCCATGTCCAACACGAAACCGTCCACGCGGCTGACCATGTAGTTGTAAGCCACGTAGGTCGGGATCGCCACGCAGAGGCCGAAAACCGTCGTGAGCAGCGCCTCCCAGATTCCGCCGGCCAGGTCGCCGGGGTTGACCGGGTTCATTCCCGACGCTTTCGACTCGATGACCTGGAATGCCGACACGAGGCCGGTCACAGTGCCCAGAAGTCCCAACAGCGGCGCGACATGCGCGACAGTCGCCAGCACCGGCAGATTGCGCTCCAGGCGCGGCAATTCATGGATCGAAGCGTCTTCGATGGCCTCGCGGACTTCATTTCGCGGGCGGTCGTGCTTCAGGATGCCGGCCTTCAGAATGTTCGCGATGGGTCCGCCGGTCTTGTCGCAAAGATCGAGCGCTTCCATGATCTTGTTGCGCTTGATCGATTTCGAGATCTGCTCCATGAACGTCTTCGTGTCGATCTCCTCCTGGCGCAGACGGATCAGGCGCTCGATCACGATCGTGAACGCGACGACCGAACACAGAAGGATCGGCCACATGATCGGGCCGCCCTTTTGCATGAATTCCCACATAACTTTATTTCCCCCCTTTTTTTAAATTTTTCCGGATCGCTTCGGCCCTGTCGCGCCTTCCTTCGGCCTCGTACACCCCCGCGAGCTCCATCTGGATTCTATCATGCGCGCGGCCGGTCTGGTTCTTAGAGGCTTCCTGCAGATAGATCTCGGCCTCGCGCAGGTGGCCTTCGGCCTTCATAATGCCGGCCAGTTTTTCGTACGCCTGCACGCGGTAGGCCTCATGCTCCGAATTGTTCACGACATCGAGGAAATCCTGCTTGGCTTCCTCGGACTTGCCCTGCGAAATCAAAAAAGTGCCGGCCTTCACGAGGCCCTTGGCGGCCAGCTCCGACCCCGGGTATTCTTTCGCCAGCCGCCTGAGTTCTTTCACGGCCGCCCAAATATCGCCTTCGCGCTCATACGTCATCGCCGTCGAAAAGAGCGCGTCGTCGGCCGGGGCGCTGCCCGGAAACTCGCGTACGACACGCTCGTAATAACCGCGCGCCTTTTCGTACTGCCCCTTATTGTAGCTGTATTCGCCCAAACCATAAAGCACATCGGGGGCGTTGTCACTATGCGGGTATTCGGTCAGATAGCCTTCAAGCCCGGCGATTGCCTCTTTCTCCCGGCCGAGGCGGAAATTGCACCATCCGGCCTGGTAGCGCGAAAGCCGGCCGACTTCCGTCTTCGGATACGCGGCGTGGACTTCCGCGTAAACGGTCTTCGCCTCTTCGAATTTCGAAAGGTTGAAATAGCCGTTGGCGATCTGAAAGCGGGCCTTATCTTTCCAGAGGCTGTCCGGAAAAAGCGCGGGCAGCTTCTCGAAATGCGCGATCGCGTCTTCATGGAGTCCCTTTTGCATCAGCGAAGAACCGACGCGGTAAAAGGCTTCGTCGCACAGGCGGCTTTCGGGGTAATTTTGCAGCAGGCTCTGAAAGCTCAAGATCGCCGAATCCAGCCGTCCGAGGCGCTGCAGCGCGGCGCCGACCTGGTACTGCGCGTAATCGGAGTTGATGCTCTTCGGATGGTCTTTCAGGATGCGGTCGTAAGCGGCCAGCGCTTTTTCGATGTCGTTCCGCTCAAGCCACGTGTCGCCGATGCGGCAAAGCGCGCTGATCTTCAGCGTCTCGTCGCCCGTCGTCTGCGCGACGCGCTCGAAATGCAGAACGGCCTCTTCGGGCCGGTCCAAGCGCACGGCGGTCCAGCCGAGGTTGTACTCGATCTCGTCCGCCAGGCGCGTGCCCGGAAACCTCGAAAGGCTCTGCTCGTAAAGGTCGTCCGCTTCCTGGTAGCGCTCGAGCCCATAAAGCGCCTCGGCCTTCCAGAAAAGGAACTGGTCAAAGGACTCCGAGCGCGGGTATTCGCGCG
This sequence comes from uncultured Planctomycetia bacterium, assembly GCA_964502045.1. GTDB lineage: Bacteria > Omnitrophota > Gorgyraeia > 2-02-FULL-51-18 > 2-02-FULL-51-18 > CAMDWQ01. The sequence continues at coordinate 6,789 of CAZCVC010000052.1, forward strand.
CCAGCGCGTCGATCGTCTCGAGCGCTTCGGCGTTGCGGCCGAGCTTGATCAGCGCGCGGGAGCGCCCGTACAGGAAAGATTCGGCGATCGGATTGTCTTTGGCTTCTTCCTTGGGCAACGTGAACCGCTGGAGCGCCTGCTCGTACTGCCCGAGTTCGAAATGGCACCAACCGACGCGGTGCAGCGCGGCCAGCCGGTGCTCGTTTTTGCCGCTGAAATCGATGCTTTTCTGGAACGCTTCGAGCGCCGCCGCATAGCGCCCGAGCTTGTAATGGCTTTCGCCGAGCAGGTAGTAGGCGGCCGGGACTTTGGGGTTGAGCGGGTAATTCTCGACGAACATGACGAGCAGTTGGCAGGCCGTCTCGTATTTTTTTTCCTGGTGGCGGTAGTAGGCGATCTTATAGCGCGATTCGGCGGCCAGAGGATCCGTTGGATAGAGCGCAGCGATCTCTTCAAATTCGGCGACGGCCTCCTCGTACGCTCCGGTCTCGCCGAGGCACCAAGCGGCCGAATAACCCGCATCGACGAAATATTTCGACGTCGGAAATTTTGCGAGGATCTCCTGGTAGTATTTCAGCGCCGAAACGTGATCGCCGGCGCGGAAATACGTCTCGGCGATCCAGTACGTGATTTCTTCCTGCAACGGCAGGCCCTGGGATTCTTTGAGCAGCGCCTCAAGATCGCGCGCCGCGTCGCCGTACTGCTCCAGCTCCAGTTCCGAGCGGCCCAGCAAAAACAGCACGTCGAGCGCGTTCCCCGAGGCCGGGTATGTTCTCAGGAATTCGACGGACTGTTTTTTGGCGACCATGTAGAACTTGTCCTGGTAGGCCTGGCGGATCGCCGCGAGTTGGACCTCTTCAGCGGGAGCTTCAGGCAGTGCTTCCGCGGGCAAGGCTTCCGCCCTTGCGGCGCTGACGGCGGCGAGAAGCAGCAGCGAGATCAACGCGGCACGCCTCATTTCAGGACGTCCCTCAGGAATTTTCCGGTGTGCGAACGCGGGTTTTTCGCGACTTCCTCGGGCGTGCCGCTGGCGACCAGTTCGCCGCCCTTGTCGCCGCCTTCGGGGCCGAGGTCGATGATGTGGTCGGCGGTCTTGA
>CAZCVC010000053.1:0-7767 GCA_964502045.1 uncultured Planctomycetia bacterium
GCCGTCGCCGTCGAATCCCTTAGAGCTGCGATAGAACGGGACCATCGTATGGTTTCTAAAGGAGGACTTGGAGGAACCCGACCGGGCCTCGGAAATGGCCTGTATTTTCAGGCGTGCCTCTTTCATCTTGATGTCGAGAACGAGGTCGGAAACGCTGGATTTTTTCAGACGCAGCGCTTTTTCGAGCTTCATCGCCAGGATCGGTGACGGGATCGCCGAGCCTTTTTCGAGCTTCGTGATATACGACCCCGAACAGCCGATGAGCGCGCCCAAGGCTTCCTGTTTGAGCTTCATCCGCTTTCGAGCGTCAAAAATGGTCTTCGCAATATGTTGAGTGCCCATGACAGTCTCCTGGGATGATGAACGGCATTCTAAAGTAAGCGCCGTTGGGAATCTAAAGATTTAAACTGACTGACAGCCAGTCAGCGTAAATTCGGAGCCGCAGTGGGCTCGGGAAAGAGGACCGTCCATCTGTGCGAAAGCGATGGCGGCTTGTAAGAATGTGGTAGAACTAACAGCCCTTATTATAGCGCTTTTCAGAAAAAATAGCTTTGGGTAATATCGGAATAATGATTAATTCTATTTTAATCTTATTTTAATGTTGGGGTATAAACTGACTTAAATTTAGTCGGTTTTTTAAACGCCGTTCCGGAAATGTCCGGGCGGGTGAAAAAAGCGCTTATTTAATCACCTGAAGTTTGCTCCAGGGAAACTGAGTCATCACGCTCCATTTCGGCTGCCCACCGTAGTAAGCCGCGTAAGGATCGCCCGAGCCGTACTGCTTCGGATCTTCGCCGAAAAACGTGACGGCGCCCGCCGTATCACGCAGGACCACGCCGTAGTCGCGGATGGCCGTGACCATCATCTTCATGAGCGGGCTCCACGAGGGATCGATATAGACCGACGCCGGGAACTTGAAGCGCGTTCCCGCCGGGATGCTGTTGCCGCCGGTGATGTAACCGTCGGTCCTCGTTGCCGGAGACTTGAACATACCCTTCGTCAGGTACGGGATCGCCAGCGCCAGCGCGTGCGGGATTTTGCCGGCCTTCAAGTCCTTCAGAAAGATAGTGCCGCCGATGGCCGAAAGTCCGGTCGCCGTGGCGCCCCAGGCTTCCTTGCCGCCCGCAGCGTTTGTGACGGTCGGCATGACGCCGTTGGAAGTGCTCGCGTTCGCCAGGATGCCTCCCCAGCTCGCCTGCCATTTGCCGTTCACGTTCTTCAACTGCCAGTATTCATACAATTTATCGGTGGCCTTGTCGTAGATCGTGATATGGCCGTCCGTGCCGGCAGCCGGGACCGCGCCCGCCGGGATAGGAACGCCCTTTATCGATTCGGTGTGCAGTTTCGTGTAGGACATCGTGACGCCGTTCTTCACGATCGACACCGAGACTTTCGGCGTAACGCTTGAATCGACGATGTAATACGGCGTGCTGTATTTGGCCGTGTTGAACCAGGGCGCGGCTATCTTCGTCTGCGCGACTAGGTGACTCACAATCGTGTAGGAATTTGCATCGATGCCTGTCGTCGAGGATAGCTTCGCGTTCCAAAAGGAGGATGCGCCGAAGATCATCGACGTATTGATGGTCGTCGCAGGCACTGTCGTGCCCGTGGCGGCCGCCAATACCTGCGCCCGATCGTAGCCGATGGCCGCCGTAATGCCGAAGAGTTTCGTACGGTCGGTGCTCATCGGCGACCCCGAAGCCGGGATGTAAGTGCCATACTTCGTGTTGAATTTCTGGCGTGATGTCGAGGAGAGCGCCTGAATGGCCTTATAAAGGGAAGTTGTCTTTGTCAGCGATGCGAGATACGCCGTCTGGCTGTAGCCGGCCTTGCTCGTGATATTTTGGATCGTCGTCGTGTCGTAGGTGGTCGTCGGGCCAGAAGAGCTGAATGACGTCCCGTACAGCTTGTTCAGGTCCGACCGGTAGTCGGCGTCGGACTTGAATACATTGACGAGGCTCGTGTAGGCCGTCGTAGTCGTGGTAGTCGCGAGTGCCAGCAGCGTATTATGAGAATCCACGAGATTCTGGGACGTCGACTGGGTGGAAGAAGTGGACACGGAAGCAATGACCTGTGTTTGGCTCGTTACTTCGGCGGCAAGGCAAATAGCCTGCCCCCCTATAAAAGGATTTATAAGAACTATAGTAAGAGCAATGAGAAACTTCTTCATGATATAACCCTCGCTTATTTAAGGCGTTGCTTCCGGTTTTTGTCTATCGGGGGAGACCTGATTCCAGCAGGAAAACCTCGAGATGCAATTCAGATTAAAATAATTTAACCTGCGTTCATCATACAGTGCTTCGTTGGCGGGTACAGTAGAAAAGTTAAAATTTCTTCATTATTTTTTGTTAATGTTTGACTTGGAGGAGGGTGGTTTTGGAAAAACTAATTTTTTTTATTAAAATAAAATTAAAATTATACGGGGTGTTCAGAGCGTTTTCCGGAACCAGTCTTTGACGAGGCGCATGAATTCTTCCGGGTACTGGCGGTAGAGCTCTTCGGCATGGCTGCCCTGGGAAAAAAGACGGATCTGTTTCTGCCCGGACGCCTTCTCATGCAGGCAGAGGCTGTGGCGGGCACCGACGGTCGGGTCCTTTTCGCCGTGGATGAAGAACATCGGCGCCGAGACCCCGGCGACCGCATCGATGGCCTTCGTTTTCCGCAGATAGGGGTTGCCGGCCCGGACGCCGGCGCCAAGTTCCAGGCCCTTCAGTCCCAGCTTCATCGCGTCGAACGTCCACCACTTGAATTCGACCTCCTCGCTGGCCATCGGGGACCCGACGCAGACGAGGCTGTCGAGGTTCCGGTGCTCGGCCGCCTCGAGGATCGCGATCGTGCCGCCGTAGGAAAAGCCCAGCGCGCCGACGCGCCCGTAGCCGGCCGCTCGCGCGTAGTCGGCAACGGCCTTCAGGTCCTCGGTTTCCTTGGCTGAAAACGTATAAAGCCCGCCTGACTTTCCGTGCCCGCGGAAATCCATCGAGATCACGTCGAAATCGGGCGAGAGATCCCGCTCGATCCTTTTGAACGTGCCGGTTTCCTTGCTTTGGAAAAAACCGGGCGCCACGATGACGGCCGCGGGAGCCCCGTTTTTTTTGTGCCGGACGGAGATCTTGATGCCTGAGGAATTAAGCAGTTCCATTCTTCTCCCCGGCGAACTTAATGAACCGGGCCGGCGTGCCGGCGAAGACCGCGCCGGGCTCGACGACGGTATTTTTCGAAAGCACCGAACGCGCGGCTATCAACGCCTTGTCGCCGATGAAAGCGCCGGGCATGATGACGGACCCCAGGCCCACCGTGACTTTCTTTCCTATGACTGTTTTTTGGAGCCGCAGCTTCCCGTGCTCGGCCAGGTGCCCGATCAGCACGGCATCGCCGCCAATCACCGAATCGTCTCCGATCTCCAGCAGCGACACGTCGGCCAGTCCCTTCGTGTTGATCTGCACGCGATGGCCTATCTTCGCGCCCATGAGCCGGTAATAAAGCGGCAAAAACGGCGTGAGCCGCATGAAATCCATGAACGCCAGATTCACGATCAGGATGAGCGAATTCACGAACGCCCATTTGACGCCTTGCAGGGAAAAATAAGCGAACTCCCCTTCCTCGAGCTTCAGGCACAGCGTGAAGCGCAGGAACACGGTCAGCGCCGCCAGCGTCAGCCCGAACAGGAAATAGCCGAACCCCGCCGACCCGGCGAGCACGAACACCTTGGCCGTCACCGTCTGCGGATCGACGGCCGCCCACACCTTGAAGGCCAGAAAGATAGGCACCGCCAGAGACGCGGCCAGCAGACATCCGCCGAGAAAATACATCGACAGCGTGAACAGGTACTGGAAAAGCGTCATGCTATTTTTCATCTGTTTTCCTCACGATCTGCAGCGCCAGGCCCAGCAGCGCCAGCGCGATAAAGACCATTGCCGCCCACAAGAGATACGGTTTCTTTTCGATCCAAATTTTTCCGTCCGGGGGCGGCGTAAAATCGGGGTTTTGCGACTCCGCAGCGAGCGCCGCCGGTTCGAAGTCTGCGAGTTTTTTTCCCTTCAGGACCTGCGCCAGGTCGTATCTCGGAGCGGAAGCCAGTGGGTTGCCGTAGGCTAGGCTGTATTTCTTGCCCTCGGACGGAAGAAATACCGCGAATCGTTTCAAGCCGTACGCGGTGACCTTTGAAATTTTTATCGGCTTGTTGTCGCCGTTGTAGACGGTGATCTTGAAATACCGCGCGCGGGCTTCGCCGAAAGTGACGGTCTTCGAGGAACTCGCGGATCCGTACAAATCCATGGAAAATATCGTCCCGCCGCCTTCCATCCTCCATTCTTTTTTGTCGTTGCTCGAAGAGACTTCCACCCTTCGGACGAAATTGTCGGTAGGCGAGTCGATCTCCAGCCTCCCGACGGGCAGATTGCGGCTTCCGAAGTCGATGACCAGATCGACGCTTTTTTCGGCCGGGTTCACGTCCGTCTGCACGACGGCGCCGGAATAGGCTTTTTCGAGGGCGGGCAGCTTCCGGCTCTGAAAAACTTCGGCGTTTTCCAGCTCCACAGGCTCTTTGTCCTGTCCGTGCGGCACGACCACGCGTAAATAGCGGTAAGATGCCGGCGGAAATTCGAAGCTCATGTTGCTGGACGTATACCGCCCGAAACTGTACCCGGCGTAAGTCTCGTTCGTCAGCGTGGCCAGGTATGTCATCTTTTCTTCGAAGTTAAGGTCGTAGACCGGCATTCCTTTGCGGATGACGGTCCAGTTGGAACGGTTGTCCGACCCTTCAAGCGTGATCTTCCGGAAAAAATTACTCCTTTTGGGAACGAGCCGGATCTCGTTGTAGGTTCCCGGAGCGCCGAGATCGAGCACGAACGTCGTTTCGTCTGCCTTCACGTCGCTGCTCAAGACGCTCAAAGAGATCTTTTGCCGGTCCAGGACTTCGGGCTGGCTCATGAGAAGATACGGCACTTCCGCGCTGCCGGAAAGGATGCGGATGTCATCGAGGATAGGCAGCGCCCCGTCATACACTTTTTCGTCCAGTTCGACCGCGGCCGGCTTCCCCCCGGCGTTTTTCAGATCGATCGCCCGCATGTATCCCCAAAAACTGGCCCCGAAACCCGTCGTCGCGGCCCCCAACAACAGGACCGGCAGCAGGACGGAAACACTCAAGGTTTTTTTCATGGAAATCTCCTCCGCTTAAAGCAGGCCCGCGATGCGGTCTTTGTGTTTCTGGTAGAAAAACGAGGCCACCATCAGCACGACGCCGAGACCGATAAACGAAATGATGCGGTACAGGCGATCGAGCTGCGACAGGTCGATGAAGAATATTTTTAAGATCGCCATGCCGAAGATGACCAGCGCCATTAGGCGCAACGGACGATACTTGAATTTCATGCCCGCGGCCAGGTCTGCCAGCGCGTACAGAATGCAGACAGTGGAGATCGTGAGTTCCCTCTCGCTGAAGAACGTGCGGTGTACCGTCTTTTGTGCATTCTCCAAGTGATAAAAAAGCGCTTTTGCCTCCAGGCAAAGCAGATAAAGAAAAAGACCGTTAGCTAGCAGGAAAAACGCCGACGAAAACCATTTTTCACCCGATGAAAGCGAAGCGTCGTACTTCCTGTACAACCGCCCCATCGATACGGAGCAGGCAGCGCAAATTAGGTACGTGAGCGTCCTCTGGTTCCAGAACGAGACAAAAAGGGAATGTGTGTCGTAGAAGCTGAAGTCGATAAAGAACAGCCGGAACAGTGCGAGCGCGCCGATTAGTACGGAGATGCGCCTTGCCGACGGACTTTCGATGCGGAACCCGATCCAGCAGAGCAGCGCCGCTTCGACGGCCCAGCTGATCGTGACCCAATTCTGTTTCAGCTGTATAGGCACCGCGACGGTGACGAAAAGCACGGCAAGCCCGACATAGGTCAGGATCAGCGCCTTGTCCTCTTTCACACGCCGCAGCGCGCTGTAGGCATAACCGACGTAAAGCGCGCTCAGCATCAGAGGCATCACGCCCGGCGCCGATTTCACATGGGGCCCGAGCAGTTCGTACACGTGCCCGAAAAAGAGCACGCCGTTCAGCAGCACCAGTAACGCGTCGAGGCCGTCCGATTTTTCGCGGCGCACGAGGTTGCGCGTGATCGGGAACACCGAAAAGATCGCAAAATAGGCCGTCGCGAAACTCAGCATCGTCATCCATTGCCCGTCGTTCCAGCGGCCCGGCGCTGCCGCGAAAACCAAGTGCGTCAATAAAAGCGAGAGCACGTTCAACACGCGCCAGCCGCGGTAAAAACTGATATAAAGAACGCCGAGGTCGAGCAGCGCTATGTACGCCAAAAGCAGCACCGTACTTGCGTTGCCCGTGCCGATCAGGAATGGCGTCAAAAAACCGCCGGCGATGCCTATGATGGCCGAGCTCCTCCAGTCCGCCTTGACGGACCAAAATCCGCAGTAAAGCGTGATTACGGTCAGGAACGCGAACGCGGCAAGGGCCGGGATTAAATGGTAAAAACCGAACGCCGCATACACGGAAAGATAAAGAATGCCGACGCCGGCGCCGTGAAGCCCCTGCGACATCGTGTCGTATTTTTTCTTGCGCGCGATCTCGCTTCCGGTGATCAGGCCCAGACCGGCCGCCAGTCCCATCAAGACGCGCGCGGTTTCGCCGATCCAGTGATTGTCGAACGCGTACTTCAGGAAAAAAGTCGCGCCGAGCAGCAGCGCGACGACGCCGATACGGTTCAACCACACGAGTCCGATCGTGGACTCGAGGTCCTGCTTTTGAGCGGGCTTTCCCGCCGGAGCCGGGCGCGCGCCGGAAGCCGGAAGAACCGCCGTTTCCTTCAGTTTGATGTATTTTGGCGCTTCCGTTTTATCGGTCACGATGCCGGAAGCCGCTTCGATCTTTTCGAGCCGCGCCTCGAGCTTCTGGAAACGCTCATTGATGCCGCGCTCGAACCGCGAATATTCCTCGTTCGAGATGCCTCCCTCGGCAAAAACGAGCGGTTTGTCGCAATTCATACAGTTCTTCCACGAATCGTCGTAGGTTTTTCCGCACGAGGGGCATCGTTTCATCGTCAGGTCTCCTTTTCGCCGGGATGTGTCAGCTGTTCCCGGAAATCGTTGAGGATCAGGCCGGCCGCTTTCACGTCTTTGCCGCGCAGCAGCGAGGCGAGCCGGTTGATCTCTTTTTGGTGGACGGGCCAGGCGCGGTTCATCAGCTCCGACCCCTTCTCCGTAATTTTCAGCGCTTTCACACGGCGGTCTCCGTCGCGGGACACGCGCTCGACGAGGCCTTCGCTCTCGAGACGGTCGATGAGGCGCGTGATGTTTCCGGCGGAAACGATCATTTTGCGCGCGAGGTCCACCTGCGGCAGGCCGTTCTTTCCGCCCGCATGCTTCAGGATCATCAGCGCGTTCATTTTGACGGGGCTCAGCCCGAATCGCGACAGCGCCTGCTCGAGCCTCCTTTCGGCGTGCGCGTAACAGGCCGCGAGATTATAAAGGAATTCCTCGTTGGTCCTGTCTTTGCCCACCCTGATGCCCAGTTCCGAGAATATCGACATGTGTGTGCCCTCAATAGATAGTTTACATGTCAACTATCTATGTGTCAAGTATACAGGTAAAAAATTTTCCGAGGCCGTCTTCAGCCTTCTCCCCAGATAGATTTGAAATAATCGTAGGCCTTGCGCGGGCGGCGCTCGAACGGGCTGTTCTTTCCGCTGCCCTGGCTCATAAGACCAAACCATTCTTCCTGGTTGTGGTTGTCCGGAAACGGCATGTTGCCGGAAAACTTCG